>USJP01000001.1 GCA_900555105.1 uncultured Coriobacteriaceae bacterium
TACACATCGCAGTAGCGGATGCCGAGCTTGTCGAGACCCTCGGCAATCGTGCGGGCGTTGGAGAGGTAGATGTCCACCTGCTCAGCCGTTTCCTTCAGGCCCACAGGGGAAAGCGCCATCTGAGCAGCACGTTGCACAATGTAGGGCACGCCATTGAACTTCGTGTTCTGGCGGCGGCGCCACAAAGCGTTGAGGTTACCGTCAGCGACCTCAAGATCGGTAGGAACGATGGTGAAGCCACAGCGCACGCCGGTAAAGCCAGCACGCTTGGAGAATGAGGAGATCTCAACCGCACACTTGCGCGAGCCTTCAATCTCAAAGATCGTATGCGGAACACTCGGCTCACGAATGAAGCTCTCATACGCGGAATCGAAAATGATGAGGGCATTGTTTGCAAGCGCGTAATCAACCCATGCCTTGAGGCCGTCTGCGTCATAGGTGGCACCCGTGGGGTTGTTCGGCGAGCAAATGTAGATAACGTCGGCATGCACATCGCTGTCAGGACGGGGAAGGAACCCACCCTCAACGTCGCTGCTGGCAAACAGGATATGGTTTGCCGCCATGACGTTGGTGTCGACGTAAGCCGGATACACGGGGTCAGGAATGAGCACGTTCGAACCAGGCTCGATGATGTCAAGGAAGTTGCCCAGGTCGCTCTTGGCACCGTCGGACACGAAGACCTCATCGAGGCCGACCTCAACGCCCAGACCATGATAGAAGTCTTTTACCGCCTGACGAACAAACTCATAGCCCTCGGCGTCATCGCAATATCCGCGGAACGTCTCGGCAACGCTCATCTCATCCACCGCTTTGTGCATGGCTTCGACGATGCAGGGGGCGAGGGGCAACGTCACATCTCCGATACCTAGTCGAATAACACGCTCTTCGGGGTGAGCCTGCTTGTAGGCGGCAACCTTCTTTGCAACGGTGGAAAACAAGTAGCTCTTCTCGAGCTTGTTAAACGACGGGTTGGTTTTCAAGGCGTGTCTCCAATCTGGATGCATCGATGCATATCGAAAGCGATGATACGTTACCAAGGTTTCAAAACGTCGTCAGGATATTGAACGCCCCAAAACGTCAGGCCACAAGCCGGAGCACAGGGGCCAGCGGCGCAACGTTCGCATGCAGCCAACGCCTGGCTTACCCACTCAACAGGCCTTCTTCCAAGACCGACCTCCACAAGGGTTCCCACAATAGAGCGGACCATGGAGTGAAGGAACGCATTGCCCACAATGTCAAAAACGAGCGTCTCCTCTCCAAGCACAACCTCAGGCTCAAAGAACGCCGACATCACATAACGACACGTCGGCTTGTCTATCGCACTCTGGGCCTTGCAGAAGCTCTTGAAGTCATGTTCGCCTATCAGGCAGCGTGCCGCCTCGTTCATGGCATTGGCATCGAGTGCATGGGGCTGAGCGGTACGGATCCACCAGCTCCAGTTAGCACAAAAAAGCGGACCGACAGGACCCGAACAAAGGTGATACCGATATCGACGCGCGCGAGCATCAAATCGCGCGGAGAAGCCCGTCGGCGCTCGATACAGCTCATACACGCGGATGTCCGGCGGAAGAACCGCGCCGAGTGAGCGCAGCAGGCGCTGGGAGGTGCGCTGCTCAAACTCCTCAGCCCCAAACGGCAGACTCACGTATTGTGCGCGAGCATGGACCCCCGCATCCGTCCTGCCTGCACACGTCAGCTCAACATCACGACGAAGCACCGTGCGCAGCGCTTGTCGCAGCTCACCTGCCACCGTCTTGACATGAGGTTGCTTCTCCTGCTGCACAAAACCAGCATAGGAGGTCCCGTCGTACCCCACGCGCAGCACGAGGGTCTCGCTGCCGCTATCCAAGATCACCTGGTTTTCTGCTTCCACGCAGAGACACTCCCCTTCTCAAACTCATTCGGACACGCGCCGTATCGGGTGGCGCACCAACAATGCGCGGCTAACAGAAAACCGCCAAGCCGGCAGCAATCATCACGCCCGCACCGGCAACAAGCCAATCCAAGGCGCTCATGGCATGGGCATGTAGCTCAACGCGGTTCACGCCCGTAAAGCCTTTCACGCTCAATGAGAACGCGAAATCATCAGCATAGCGGAACATGGCAACGCATAGCGGCACCATAAGCGGGACATAGGAAAGAACCTTTCGCACCGGATTGCGCGAAAGGCCAATAGCCGCACCGCGCGCGTTCTGTGCCATTCGGATTGTAGCGAGTTTCTCGCACGCAAGGGGGATGCTCCGCAACGCAAGCCCCAACATAATTGCGATATCGCCAGCCGGAAAACCAACCTTGTCCAACGGCTTCAAAAGCCCCGTAAGGGCCTCGCTCATTTGAGCTGTCGTGCACGCGCAAGTCAAGACAAGCGAGAAGACCACGATAGACATGAGGCGGGCACAGGTAAACGCCCCTCGCGCGAAGCCCGCCCATGAGATGCCTACGACTCCTGCAATCATGACGTCGCCCGTTCCATCAAATACAAGGGCAGCCGAGATGACAATCAGTGCGTAAAGCACTCCAAGCAAGGCAAGGCTGCGCCCAAGCAGGGCAAGGTTTCCACCCAAACGCACGTACAGCACCAAGGCCCCAAGCCACAGAAACGCCAACGTCAAAGGGGATGAAACGGTCAGGGCGCAAACAGAAAAGGCGCACGTCAACACGAACCAGACTCGCGCATCGAGCGAGAGAGCGGCATGGGTGAGCATAGGGGCAGAGATGGTTTTGACATCGGTGTCGCCTGCAGAGGTGGGGTTGGTAGAACAAGCCTGCCCTTGCATGGACAAAGGGACCGACGCAGAAGGGGCAGCGCCACCGAGGCCTTCAGTCGTGAGGCACTTGTCTTCTTGCATGGCAGAGGGGGCTGACACAGAGGGGTCAGGGGCGCGGAATTCCTTATGCATCGACGTTTCCCCTTTCATTTGCATACATCGCCTGGATGCGGCCGTTCTCAAGCACATATGCCTTCTCAGCAAGCCCAAAGAAGGCCTCAGGCTCATGAGTGACCACCAGCACTCCCCTGCCTTGCTCCAAAAGGCATGTAAGCATTACAAGGAGGCTGCGTATACCGGCAGCGTCAAGCCCGACAGTCGGCTCGTCCAAGATAACGAATTGGGACTCCATTGCAAACACCCCGGCAAGAGCCACGCGTCTCTTTTGCCCACCCGAAAGACACTGGGGATTGAGCGCACCAAACGACTCCGCATCCAAGCCAACGTCGACAAGTGCATGATTGGCCACGCGCAAGGCATCACGGCGACGCAGCCCGCAGTTTCGAGGGCCAAAGGCGACATCGTCGATAACTCGAGCCTTAAAAAGCTGGTCTTCAACACATTGGAAAGCAAGTCCAACAGAGCCGGGAGCTACAGAGCGCCCATCAAGAGCGGCATTGCCCGAGCAGGGCGCAAGCAAGCCAGCGAGAATGCATGCGAGCGTTGTCTTGCCAGATCCCGAATCACCCACAAGAAGGGTCAGTTGAGCTGGCTCAATTTCCACGTCAATACCCCGCAACGCAAATGAAGGGGCTGCATCGGAAGAAGTGTTCGACATCATGGGCCCGAATTCTTTGGCCTTCGGCGCATATGAGCACTGCTGTGCCTGAAGCAAAGAGGCAGTAGCATCCCCACCGCTAGTTGAATTCTCGCGACTCAAAGATGTCCAACCCGCATGAGTGAACCTGGCCTCGTAAGACAGCACCTCATGCGTGGCATAAGACGTCACTCGCAGCCCCGTCTTCTCTGAAAGCCCAGGCTGCGCCATGAACTCACAAGGGCTGCCCCGCCAAACGATATGTCCCGCTTCAAGTGCAATCACAGAATCGAAGTCGGAAATCTCATCAAAACGGTGAGAGATTTGGATGAGCAAGGTTTGCGAATCGAAGCTTGTAAGAGCCTGACGCACACAAGCACGCGCGCTCGCATCAAGCATGCTAAACGGCTCATCAAGCAGCAGAACGCGGGGCTTCAGCGCCAAAGCCGCCGCAATGCACACTCTTTGCTTCTGTCCGCCAGACAATGTCGAAAGACTTCGATACTGAAGATGTTCAATGCCACACACAGCAAGGGCTTGCGTCACACGCGCCCTGATATCGTCTGGCTGCATCGCCTTGTTGCAGAGAGCAAACGCAACTTCGTCTTCTACCGTTGAAGTGACGAAACTTGCATCGGGGTCTTGGCCCACATAAGCAAAATCAAAACGAATGTCCGAGGATTCCACCTCAGCGTTTAAAGGGTCATCATCGAAGGCAACCGAACCTTCCAGCAAGTCGATTGTCCCCAAAAGAGCACGTAGCAGCGTTGACTTTCCGGAACCGTTCGGCCCGACAAGTGCAATCTTGCCCGCTTGCGGCACCTCAAAGTCTACGTTTATAAGTTGAAAGGCAGATCCTGGACACGAGGTTATAGGCCTCGTGGTCAGGGACGCGACCCTCAATGCCATGAACGGCCCTTTCTAAACGAAAAAAGGAGGCCCATAAAGGACCTCCTTTCATGCAAGCATATGAAGATCGAGAAGCTTTTACTTACTCGGCCTTGGCCTCGGAGGCCTCCTCGGCGGGAGTCTCCTCGACGACCTCAGCAACGGTCTCCTCGGCAGCCACGGGGGCAACCTCGGCGACAGCAGCCTTCTCAGCCTTCTTCTTGGGCGTGCAGGGCTCGGTGACGAGCTCGATGATCACCATGGGGGCGTTGTCGCCCTTACGGGGCCCAAGCTTGATGATGCGGGTGAAACCACAGGTGCGGTCGGCCCACATGCCCTGCTGAACCTTCTCGAAGACCTCGCGCACGATCTCCTTGTCGTTCAGCTTGGCGATGGCAAGACGACGGCTGTGAAGGTCGCCGCGCTTAGCCCACGTGATAATACGATCCACGTCGCCACGGATAGCCTTGGCGCGCGTCTCAGTGGTCTTGATGCGATCGTTAAGGAAGAGAGAGCAGACCAGGCTACGCTTCATAGCCTTGGTGTGGGAAGCATCAGTTCCCAGCTTCAGCCCGTGCTTCTTGTTGTGCCTCATGCTAGTGATCTCCCGATCCTACTGCTTCAGGCTCATGCCCATCGAGTCAAGCTTGTCCTTGACCTCTTCGATAGACTTGACGCCGAAGTTGCGAATGTTAAGAAGGTCGTTCTCGCTGAAATCGAGAAGCTGACGCACGGAGTGAATGCCGGCGCGCTTCAGGCAGTTGAACGAACGAACAGACAGGTCGAGGTCGTCGATGCGCTTGTCAAGCTCGACGTTGTCGACGGGTTCTTCCTGAGCGAAGATGGAAGTCTCCTCAGGAACGCTCTCCACCGTGGTAAGCGTGAGGAAAGCGTTGATGTGCTGGTTGACGATGTTCGCAGCCTGCACGAGAGCCTCAGTGGGCGTGACAGCCCCGTTGGTCTCGACTTCAAGCACGAGCCTGTCGTAGTCGGTACGCTGACCAACGCGGCAGGGCTCAACGAACTTCGTGCAGCGACGAACCGGCGAGAACAGGCTGTCGACATGGATGATTCCGATGGAATCATCGCCACGGGCATTGGACTCGCCGGGGGCATAGCCACGGCCAGTACCGATACGCATGGACATCGTGAAATGAACGCCGTCCTCGAGGGTGGCAATCACATGCTCGGGATTGATGAGGTCGAACTCAGCGGGAACGAAGAAGTCCTCGCCAGTCACAACCGCAGGACCGTCGATGTCAACCGTGGCAGTTGCCTCGTCACCAATGTTGTTGGACTTAAAAACAAGACCCTTAACATTGAGAACGATGTCCGTCACGTCCTCGCGAACTCCGGCCAGGGACTGGAACTCGTGCTGCACGCCTTCGATGTGAATCGCCTCGACAGCAGCGCCGTCAAGCGACGACAGCAGAACGCGGCGAAGCGAGTTGCCCAGGGTGTCACCAAAACCACGCTCGAGCGGCTCAACCGTGAAGCGGGCAAAGGATTCACTGATTCCCTCGACGGTAACCTGAGGCCTGATGAACTCTGACATGTAGTACCTCCAGACTCGTAAGCCGCAAATTACTTCGAGTAAAGCTCGACGATGAGCTGCTCCTGGATGTCCATGTCGATCTGGTCACGGGAGGGAATGTTGAGAACAGTGCCCTGAAGCTTCTCGATGTCAAGCTCGAGCCAGCTGGGGACCTGACGGTTCTCAGCAGACACAAGGGCGCTCTTGATGACGAGCATGTCCTTGGCCTTGGGAGCAACAGCCACAACGTCGCCGGGCCTCACGCGATAGGAAGCGATGTCCACACGGCGACCATTCACGAAGATGTGGCCGTGGCTCACGGTCTGGCGAGCCTCCTTGCGGGTACGGGCAAAGCCAAGACGGAAGACAACGTTGTCGAGACGGGACTCGAGCAGCGACATAAGGTTGCTGCCGGTGACGCCGTTCATGCGACGGGCCTTCTCGTAGTACATGTGGAACTGCTTCTCCAGAACGCCATAGATGAACTTGGCCTTCTGCTTCTCACGCAGCTGAATGCCGTACTCGCTGTCCTGGCGACGACGACGCTTCTGCGGGTTGCGCTTGGACTCCTTGGTATAACCCATGACGATGGGGTCGATACCCAGGGACCTGCACCTCTTCAGTACAGGGGTCCTATCCACTGCCATATTGGTATTCCTTCCTTACTTACACGCGACGACGCTTGCGCGGACGGCAACCGTTGTGCGGAGTGGGGGTCTTGTCCTGAATGCTCGTAACCTCGAGGCCGGCAGCCTGGAGGGAACGAATGGCCGTCTCACGACCCGAGCCCGGGCCCTTGACGAAAACGGCGACCTTGCGCATGCCGTGATCCTGAGCGGCCTTGGCGCAAGCCTCAGCAGCCATCTGAGCAGCGAAGGGAGTGGACTTACGAGATCCCTTGAAACCAACCGTACCAGCGGACTGCCAAGCAATGACGTTGCCCTGGGGGTCGGTGATGGAGACGATCGTGTTGTTGAACGAGCTCTTGATGTGAGCCTGGCCAACAGCGATGTTCTTGCGGTCGGCTCGCCTCACGCGAGTCTTAACAGCCTTCTTGTTGGATGCCATTGTAGCTTAGCCCCTCTTCTTCGCACCGATTTGACGACGGGGACCCTTGCGGGTACGAGCGTTGGTGTGGGTGCGCTGACCACGGACAGGCAGACCCTTACGGTGACGCAGGCCACGGTAGCAGCCGATGTCCATAAGGCGCTTGATGTTCTGGGAAGTCTCGCGACGAAGATCGCCCTCGACGAGGTACTTGCCATCGATAGCGTCACGAAGCTTCGTGACCTCATCCTCGGTCAGGTCCTTGACACGAGTCGCGGGGTCAACGCCAGTCTCGGCGCACAGCTTGGTGGCGGTGGTACGGCCGATGCCGTAGATGTAAGTCAGGCCGATCTCGACGCGCTTCTCGCGCGGCAGGTCGACGCCAAAAATACGGGCCATTCGCTCTCTCCTCTCTTAGCCCTGGCGCTGCTTGTGGCGCGGGTTCTCACACACGACAAGAATCTTGCCATGGCGACGGACAATCTTGCACTTGTCGCAAATCTTCTTGACCGAAGGACGTACCTTCATTGCCTTTTCCTTTCGGTTGAACTAACACTCTATATCTTCGTCCAGCCGCAGACGTTGGTGCCGAAACGCATACGAAATCTTACTTCCTGCGTGGATACATTTCCACCCGTCGGAAGCAAGTCAGAACAGTGTAACGACCAAAAACCCGGTTCGTTACTTATAACGATACGTGATGCGACCGCGAGTCAGGTCGTACGGAGAAAGCTCAATGACAACCTTGTCGCCAGGCAGAATTCGAATATAGTGCATACGAATCTTACCAGAGATGTGAGCCAGAACAGTATGACCATTCTCCAGCTCAACCTTGAACATAGCATTCGGAAGCGGCTCTACGACCGTTCCCTCAAGCTCGATTGCATCTTCGCGCTTGCTCACGTTACTCCACTTTCCCTCGAACCGCATACAGCGATGTATCATACACTAGACAAGACGCCAAGTGTAGTGATTCACAAAAGATACGAGACGACAACACACTATCTAACAGGACGCGTTACGTCCACAATCAACATCAAGAGGATCGAAACCCTCTTCCGCAGTTGTGATAACCGGTCCGTCCTTGGTAATCGCCACCGTATTCTCGAAATGCGCGGCCATGCTTCCGTCATTGGTTACAACGGTCCAGTCATTGCTCAGTGTGTGTACATGACGGCGACCCATCGTGATCATCGGCTCGATGGCGAGAACCATACCAACCTCGAGCTTAATACCAAACCCGCGGTGACCATAATTGGGAACATTGGGTTCTTCGTGCATCTTGCGCCCAATGCCATGACCCACGTACTCACGGATCACACCATAGCCATGCTTTTGAGCATGGGACTGAACAGCATAGCCGATGTCGCCAAGGTGATTGCCGGGAACAGCCTGCTCGATTGCAAGAGCCAAGCAATCGCGCGTAACTTCGAGCAACGCCTTGCGATCGTCGGAGATATGGCCGACAGCAAACGTCCAGGCATTGTCGCCAACCCATCCGTTGACCGTAGCTCCCGTATCAATCGAGATGATATCGCCCTCGCACAGAATGCGATTGCGAGAGGGAATACCGTGAACTACTTCGTCGTTGATCGAGGCGCAGATGGTGCCCGGGAAACCACCGTAGCCCTTAAAGCCGGGCACTCCCCCATGCATGCGAATAAAGTCCTCGCAGAACTTGTCGAGTTCCCAGGTAGAGATGCCCGGACGAACCATCTCACCGGTCAGGCGCAGAGCCTCTTTAGAAAGGGCTCCGCAAACCCTGAGGCCCTCGATATCTTGGGGAGACTTAAGCTTAATCATTGACGATAGCAGCCTTCACATCAGCAAAAACCTCGTCGACAGGACGATTTCCGTCAATCTCAACCAGAACACCCGCACCAGCGTAGTAGTTCACAAGAGGCGCAGTGGAAGTATGGTAGACATTGAGGCGGTTCTTGATGGTCTCAGGGTTATCGTCGGCACGCTGGTACATCTCGCCAGAGCACTGCGGGCACGTCGCGTCAGCAACGGTTCCGGTATAACCGCATGCGCGGCACACGCGGCGAGAGGAAAGACGATTGATGATTACCTCATCAGGAACCTCAATCGCAATGGCGGCATCGATACGACGGCCTTCTGCAGAAAGCACGCTATCGAGAGCTGCAGCCTGGGTAGTCGTACGGGGGAAGCCGTCGAGAATGAAGCCCTTCTCACAGTCATCCTGATTCAGGCGCTCCTGCATAAGGTCGATGATGAGCTCATCGGGCACAAGGGCGCCGGCGTCCATATAGCCCTTGGCCTTGAGGCCCAGGCGCGTGCCCTCCTTGACGGCAGCACGAAGGATGTCGCCCGTGGAGATGTGAGGAAGGCCAAACTCATCGATGATGAACTGAGACTGAGTGCCCTTACCTGCACCGGGAGCACCAAGCAACACAAGATTCATGAGAGCCTCCTTTGAAAAAAATGGGCGGGCAAAGTGCCCGCCCATAAGGGTAAACGACAGAGGGCTTACTTAAAGAAGCCGCCGTAGTCGTGCATCTTGAGCTGGCTTTCAACCTTGCTCATTGTATCAAGTGCAACGCCAACCATAATCAGAATCGAAGTACCACCAAATGCCTGAATGAGCGTGTTGTTCGTGAAGAAGAACAAGATGCTCGGCACCACCGCGATAAGAGCGATGAAGATGGCGCCAGGAAGCGTGATGCGATTGAGCACGTCCTTGATGTAACGAGCGGTCGCAGCACCAGGACGAACACCAGGAATGAAGCCGCCCTGCTTACGAAGGTTGTCAGCCGTGTCCTCAGGATTGAACACCATCGCCGTGTAGAAGTACGCGAAGAAGATGATCAAAGCGAAAGACAACAGCCAGTTAAGCCAACCAGCCGACACCGCATTAGAGAAAACCTGGATCCATTCCACATTGGGGAAGAAAACAGCAAGCTGCGCCGGTATGTAGAGAAGCGAAGAAGCAAAGATGATCGGAATAACGCCCGCGGTGTTGACCTTGATGGGCAGATAGGTGGTCTGGCCACCCATCATCCTTCGGCCGACAACACGCTTGGCGTACTGAATCGGAATCCTGCGCTGTCCCCTCTCGATAAAGATAATCGGCGGGATAACAGCAACGATAACGATGACCACGAGAATCGTGATGAGTGCGCCGTACGAGTTGTACTCGACAGAAGAGAAGATTGCCTGGGGCAGGCGCGACATGATGTTGGCAAAGATGATGAGCGACATACCGTTGCCCACGCCGTACTGAGTGATAAGCTCACCCAGCCACATGATGAGGACGGAGCCGACGACAAAACCAAAGACAATCATCACGTCGAGCAGTGCTTCAGGCATACCCATACCAGCAAAGCTAATGCCATAGGACGGGCTCTTGAACAAGAGCAAGTAACCAATGGCGTTAATCAGCGACAGAACAATCGTCAAATAACGAGTGTACTGCGTAATCTTACGCTGGCCGGTCTCACCCTCCTTCGCGAGCTCGCGAAGCGAGGGAATCACCGCCTGCATCATCTGAAGGATGATGGAGGCGGTGATGTAGGGCATGATACCGAGGGAGAACAACGACACATACGACAAAGCACCACCTGCAAACAGGTTGAGCAATGCCATCGTGTTCGCCATGCCACCATTGGCATCTTCGAACTGGCTAACCAAATCCCCAAATGGAATACCGGGAAGAGGAATGTACGAACCGATGCGGTACAGCACGATGATTCCCAAGGTAATGAGAATCTTCTTCCTCAGTTCAGGCTCCCGGAACGCATTGAGGATGGCAGTTAGCACGGACGCTCTACCGTCCCTCCAGCGGCCTCAATCTTGGCCTGGGCGGAGGCGGAAACCTTGTCAACCTTAACGGTCAGCTTCTTGGTGATGTCGCCATCGCCGAGAACCTTGACAAGGGTCGTGGACTTCTTGATGACGTTCTTGGCGACGAGGGCATCGGAATCGACGACATCGCCATCGTTGAACAGGGCATCAAGACGAGCGAGGTTCACAGGGAAGTACTCAACACGCGTGGGGTTCCTGAAGCCGGGGAGCTTAGGAAGACGCATGGCGAGCTTCATCTGGCCACCCTCGAAGCCCGGGCCCTTGCCGCCGCCGGAGCGGGACTTCTGGCCCTTCTGGCCACGGCCAGCGGTCGTTCCGCCGTAACCGGAGTTACCGCGGCCGACGCGCTTGCGGTCCTTGCGCGAACCAGGCGCAGGGTAAAGATCGTTAAGCTGCATGATGACTCCTAAATCTCCTCGACCGTGACGAGGTGACGAACCTTGAGGATCATACCGCGCACGGAGGGGCTGTCGGCGAACTCGACGACGTTGTTGATGCGGCGAAGGCCCAGGGAACGCATGGTGTCGCGCTGATCCTGAGGATAGCCGATGGTGCTCTTAACCTGCGTGATGCGCAGGGTCTTGGTCTGCTCAGCCATTCTTAGGCCTCCTTGCCAACGAACATCTGGGCAACGGAGATGCCACGGCGGGCAGCAGCGGCCTCGTTGCTCTCAAGACGGGAGAAGCCCTCAGCGGCAGCCTTAAGAATGTTCATGGCGTTGCTGGTGCCGAGAGACTTGCCGAGGATGTTCTTGATGCCGGCGAGCTCGCAAAGGGCGCGAACAGGGCCACCGGCAATGATACCGGTACCAGGAACAGCGGGCTTCAGAACGACGCGGCCAGCGCCGAAGTGGCCCTCGACCTCGTGAGGAATGGTGCCATCCTCAGTGACGGGGACGTAGAACATGTTCTTCTTGGCGTCCTCGATGCCCTTCTGGATAGCCAGCGGCACCTCAGCGGACTTGCCCATGCCCACGCCGACGTTGCCCTTGCCGTCACCAACGACGACGAGAGCGGACAGGGACATGCGGCGACCGCCCTTGACGGTCTTGGAAACACGGTTGATGAAAACGACGCGCTCCTGCAGCTCGGGCTGAGCGGTCTCATTCTGGCGATTACGCGGCATTCGTACTCCTCCTAGAAGACCAGGCCGGCGCTACGGGCACCGTCAGCGAGGGCGGCCACGCGACCATGGTAGAGGTTGCCACCGCGGTCAAAAGAAACCGTAGTGATGCCAGCCTCGATGGCGCGCTTACCAACAAGCTCGCCCACGAAGGTGGCAGCTTCCTTGTTGGAGCCGATCTTGCCGGTCGCCTTGAACTCAGCGTCGAGGGTCGAAGCGCTCACCAGGGTCTTGCCGGCGACGTCATCGATGACCTGAGCGTAGATGTTGGCGTTGGAACGGGTGACGCACAGACGCGGGCGGGCGGGAGTGCCCGAGATCTTGCCGCGAACCGCGCGATGGCGACGAGCGAGACGCTCCTGCTTCGCCTTGTGCTTGTTCATGCTAAGTCTCCTCGCATACGACCGAGAGAAAGCCTCGGTGCTAATTTACTACTTCGAGGCCTTACCGAGCTTACGACGGACAACCTCGCCGTCGTAGCGGATGCCCTTGCCCTTGTAAGGCTCAGGCGGACGCAGGAAGCGGATATCAGCCGCGACCTGGCCAACACGCTGGTTGTCAATACCCTTGACAATGATGTGCGTGTTGTCCGGAACCTCAAAGCTGATGCCCTCTTCAGGCTCAACAATGACGGGGTGGGAGAAGCCCAGAGAAAGGTCGAGGTTCTTACCCTTGAGGGCAACACGGTAGCCAACGCCCTGGAGCTCGAGCTTCTTGGAGAAGCCCTCAGAGACGCCAACAATCATGTTGTGCAGAAGGGTGCGGGTGAGACCGTGCATGGCACGGCAGGTGCGCGAATCATCGGGACGGGTAACGATGATCTCGTTGCCCTCCTGCTCGATGGTCAGCAGCTCGTAGAAAGACTTCTTGAGTTCGCCCTTGGGGCCCTTAACAGCGACATCGTTGCCGTTAATGGTCACTTCAACGCCGGCAGGGACCGGGATGGGCTTCTTACCGATACGGGACACGGTGGTTGCTCCTTTCCAGCAGTCCGTTACCAAACGTAGGCGATGACTTCGCCGCCGACACCAAGCTTACGAGCGTCGCGGTCAGTCATAACACCCTTGGACGTAGAGATGATGGCGATACCCAGGCCGCCGATGACGCGGGGAAGGTCATCCTTGCCCACAAAGATGCGCAGGCCGGGCTTGGAAATACGACGGATGCCGCGAATAACCTTGGCGCGACGCTCGCCGTACTTGAGGGTGATGACAAGGTCGTCATGGGGAGTACCGGCCTCGACGACGTAGTCGGCGATGTAGCCCTCCTCCTTCATAACGCGAGCGATCTCGAGCAGCTTCTTGCTGGAAGGCATCGAGACCGTGGCCTTGTTCGCAGAGTTCGCGTTACGAATACGCGTAAGCATATCTGCGATCGGGTCACTCAGGTTCATTAGGTTCCTCCTATAGTTCTGGATGAGACTGTCCAGAGGTTCGCTTCCGCCCATAGCGGTCGCGCCTATCAGAACAGATCCCCGGCGCTAAACTACCAGCTAGCCTTTTTGACACCAGGGAGTTCGCCATTGCTAGCAAGCTCACGGAAGCAGACACGGCACAGACCGAACTTGCGGTAGTAGGCGCGGGGACGCCCGCAACGCATGCAACGGTTGTGCTGACGAGTCGAAAACTTCGGCTCACGCTCAGCTGCGGCGATCATCGATTTCTTAGCCACTCTTCCTCCTCTACAACACTCGTTTTCTATGCAACGCTATTTGAAACAAAGGCTGGAAGCCTTTACTTCACAAAGGGGAAACCCAGCGCGCGCATGAGGCTCTCGGCCTCAGCGTCGGTGGTGGCGCTGGTCACGAACGTGATGTCCATGCCGCGAACACGGTCGATCTTGTCGAACGGAATCTCGGGGAAGATCTGCTGCTCCTTGACACCCATGGAGTAGTTGCCGTTGCCGTCGAAGGACTTGGTGGACAGACCACGGAAGTCGCGGATACGGGGGATGTCGATGGAAACAAGACGATCGAAGAACTCCCACATGCGGTCGCCGCGCAGAGTGACCTTGGCGCCGATGGGCATGCCCTCGCGCAGGTGGAAGGAAGCGATGGACTTGCGGGCGCGGGCAATCATCGGCTGCTGGCCGGTGATGGTGCGCAGGTCAGCGACAGCGCCGTCGATAGCCTTGGAATCGGTAGCAGCCTCGCCGACGCCCATGTTGACGACAATCTTCTCGAGACGGGGGATAAGGTGCACGTTGCTGTACTGGTACTTCTCCTGAAGCTCAGGACGAACCTTCTCGAAGTAGGCAGTCTTCAGACGAGGCGTGTAATCCATGAACGAACTCTCCTCTTACGGGGTTTTAAGCGCCGGGGACGCCCGACGCCTCCCAGAACCACTCTGGGAGCCAAGCAATAGATAATAATAGCCCCGCCTGGATATGTCCAGACGGGGCTAAAGATTACACGACTTGTCTAGATTGTCGTGAGGAAATTAGAACTCAGCGCCGCACTTCTTGCAAATGCGGATCTTGTTGCCCTCGGCGCTCTGGCCGCCGTGACCAACACGCGTGGGCTTGCCGCACTTGGGGCAAATAAGCTGCACGCGGGACACGTTGATAGCGGCCTCCTTGGTGACAATGCCACCACGGGGGTTCTGCTGAGTAGGACGAACAGACTTCTTGACAAGGGCGACGCCCTTGACAACGACCTTGCCGTCGGAAGGAAGGGCGCGAATAATCTCGCCAGTCTTGCCGGCATCCTTGCCGTTAAGAACCTTGACGGTATCGCCCTTGCGAACGGTGAGCTTTGCCATTTCTTCCACTTCTCCTTACAGGGTCTCGGGAGCCAGGGAAGCGATCTTCAAATACTTGCGATCGCGCAGCTCGCGGGCCACGGGGCCAAAGACACGGGTGCCCTTGGGGTTGCCGTTGGCGTCAATCAGAACAGCGGCGTTGTCGTCGAAGCGGATGTAGCTACCGTCCTTACGACGAATCTCCTTCTTGGTGCGCACGACAACGCAGCGCACAACAGAACCCTTCTTAACGTTACCGTTAGGCAGGGCCTCCTGGACAGCGCAAATGATGACGTCGCCCACACCGGCGTAACGACGCTTGGAACCACCAATAACCTTGATGCACTTCAGCTTGCGTGCACCGGAGTTATCAGCGACCTTGAGAACGGTCTCTGCTTGAATCATCGCATCCTCCGAATGATGCTCTCAGGTGATAGAGGTAGGCCCGCACCGTGCGGCTTACATACCACAGGAAAAGCCTGCGCGCGTCATTTGGCGCGCGCAGGCGCATAAAGAAACTTACTTCGCGCGCTCGACGATCTCAAGCAGGCGCCAACGCTTGGTCGCAGACAGCGGACGAGTCTCCATGATACGGATGGTGTCGCCAACGTTGCACTCGTTGTTCTCGTCATGGACGTGGAACTTCTTCGAGCTGGTGACCATCTTGCCGTACTTGGGGTGACGCTTGCGCTCAGTGGTGGTCACGACGACGGACTTGTCGCCCATGATGGAAGTGACGACACCCTGGCGAACCTTGCGGCGGTTGCGCTCCTCAGCCATTGTTACTCCTGGTTCTTCTGGGCAGCGATCTCACGGGCACGAATCTCGGTGAGGATGCGTGCAACATCCTTCTTAACATTCGTGACGCGGGCCGTGTTGTCAAGCTGGCTGGTGGCCATTTGAAAACGGAGGTTGAACAGCTCGGCGCGGCACTCCTTCAGCTTCTCCTGAAGCTGCTTGTCGTCGAGCTCCCTGATCTCTGCGGGCTTCATTAGTTGGTCTCCTTCGCGTCAGACTCGGCACGGGTGATGACCTTGGTCTTGATGGGCAGCTTGTGGGCAGCCAGACGCAGGGCCTCCATAGCAATGGCCTCATCGACACCGTTGATTTCGAACATTACGCGGCCGGGCTTAACAACAGCAACCCAACCCTCGGGGTTACCCTTGCCCTTACCCATGCGGGTCTCAGCCGGCTTCTTGGTGATCGGCTTGTCGGGGAAGATGGTAATCCACACGCGGCCGCCACGCTTCATGTAACGGGTCATAGCAACACGAGCGGCCTCGATCTGGCGGTTCGTAATCCAGTGAGCCTCCTGGGCAACCAGACCATACTCACCGAAGTTGAGCTTGGTCCAGCCCTTGGACTTGCCCTTCATGGAACCGCGCATCACCTTACGGTGAGCGATTCGCTTAGGTGCGAGCATCTAACTACCTCCTACCTTCGTTGCGGCCGCCACGACGCTGGCGAGGAGCGCCCTCAAGGGCAGGGTTGGGTGCAGGCTGGCCGGGAAGCTTCTCGCCCAGGTAGATCCAAACCTTCACGCCGCAAGAGCCCATGATGGTGTGGGCAGTGGCGGTGCCATAGTCAATCTTGGCGCGCAGGGTGTGCAGCGGCACGCGACCCTCGCGGTACCACTCGCGACGACCCATCTCGGCGCCGCCCAGACGGCCGGAGCACTGGATACGAATACCCTTGGCGCCGGACTTACGGGCAGACTGAACGGCCTTACGCATGGCGCGACGGAAAGCGACGCGCTGCTCGAGCTGCTCAGCGATGCTCTGAGCCACGAGGGTGGCGTCGAGCTCGGGGCGCTTGACCTCGATGACCTCAACGCTGAGGTCGCCGGCGGTCTTGCCGGAGACCTTCTCGATCTCCTTGCGAAGGGTCTCAATCTCGGTACCCTTCTTGCCGATGACAATGCCAGGACGGGCGGTGAAGATGATGACCTTCACCTTGTCGCCGGCGCGCTCAATCTCAACGCGGGAAAGAGCGGCGTCCTTCAGACGAGCAGTGAGGAACTTGCGGATGGCAAGATCGCTCTTCAGCGTCTCCTTGTAATCCTTGTCGGAAAACCAACGGGAGCGCCAGTTCTCGGTGGTGCCGAGACGGAAGCCAATAGGATGTACCTTCTGACCCATAAGACTTACGCCTCCTTCGGTGCGACGACGACGGTGATGTGGCTGGTGCGCTTGTTAATGCGAGCGGCAGAGCCCTTAGCGCGGCAACGAATGCGCTTCATCGTGGGGCCTTCGTCCACGAAGGTGGTCTTAACAACAAGGCTGTCGGCGCGCATGCCGTAGTTGTGCTCGGCGTTTGCGACGGCGCTGTTCAGAACCTTAGCCACGGTCTCGGCAGCAGAGCGCTCCGAGAAAGCCAGAATAGTGCGTGCCTCGGCGATGCCCTTGCCACGAATCTGGTCAACGATAACGCGGACCTTACGAGGAGAGATCCTCACGTAGCGGGCGATAGCCCTGGCTTCCATAACGTTCTTCTCTTCGCTCATTACCTCTTGCCCTTATCTGCCGAGTGGCCCTTGAAGGTACGAGTAGGTGCGAACTCGCCCAGCTTATGACCAACCATGGACTCAGTGACATACACAGGCACGTGCTTGCGGCCGTCGTGGACCGCGATGGTGTGCCCAACCATCTCAGGGAAAATCGTAGAGGCGCGAGACCAGGTCTTCACGACCGTCTTATCGCCAGACTCGTTCATCGCAATGATGCGGCCGAGGAGGCGAGGCTCTACGAACGGGCCCTTCTTCAGGCTTCTGCTCATTTACGTATCTCCTTCTCGGGTTACTTCTTGCGACGGCGGATGATCATGTGGTTGGAACGCTTCTTGCGAGCGCGCGTCTTGTAACCCTTGCTAGGCGTGCCCCAAGGCGAAACAGAGGCGCGACCAGAGGTGTGGTTCTTGCCCTCGCCGCCGCCGTGGGGGTGGTCAACGGGGTTCATGACAGTACCGCGGACGGTAGGACGGATGCCGCGCAGGCGGTTACGACCGGCCTTACCAATGCGGATGTTGGCGTGCTCAGCGTTGCCGACCTCACCGATGGTGGCACGGCAGGTGAGAAGCACGCGACGCATCTCGCTGGAGGGCATGCGCAGGATGGCATACTTGCCCTCCTTGCCCATCAGCTGGATGGACGTACCGGCGGAACGGGCGATTGCGGCACCCTTGCCGGGCTGGAACTCGACAGCGTGGATAACGGTACCCACGGGGATGTCGGCGAGCTGCAGGCAGTTGCCAGGCTTAATGTCAGCACCAGTGCCGCTCATGACGACGTCGCCAACCTTCAGGCCCTTGGGCTGGAGGATGTAGGACTTCTTGCCGTCAGCGTAGTTGATGAGGGCGATACGAGCGCTGCGGTTCGGATCGTACTCGATCGTGGCAACCTTGGCGGGCACGCCGTCGTGGTTGCGCTTGAAGTCGATGACGCGATACATGCGCTTGGCGCCGCCGCCCTGATGGCGCATGGACAGGTGACCGCTGTTGTTGCGGCCGCCGTGCTTCTTGATAGGCTCAAGAAGGGGCTTGTAAGGCTTGTTCGTCGTGATCTCAGCGAAGTCCGAGACCGACGTGAAGCGCCTACCAGCCGAAGTAGGCTTGTACTGCTTAACTCCCATTTAAACTCCTCTCGTCCGATTGCCAACAGGCGCATGGGAGTGAGGCTGAGCCTCCGCCTGTGACCCCGGACAACCACGGCTCCGGGTGTATCCATACAACACCCGAATACAACATAAAGCCCGAGGAGCTAGGTCCTCGGGCTAGAAAACCAAAGGGTTATTCTACGCCTGAGCGCCGAAAATCTCGATGGAATCGCCCTCAGCGACAGTAACTACAGCCTTTTTCCACGTACGGGTGTAGCCAGCCTGAGCACGGACGCGCTTGGGCTTCGGCTTGACCCACAGGGTGTTGACGCGAGTAACCTTGACACCAAAGATGTCCTGGATGGCGCGACGAATCATGGGCTTGTCAGCGCGACGGTCAACCTCGAACGTGTACTTGTTGAGCTCCATCTTGTCGAAGGCAGCCTCGGACACGACCGGGCGAATGATGATGGAATGCGGATCGTAAACAGACATTAGGCGAGCTCCTCACCAAGACGGGTGGCAACGGGCTGGGCCAGCACCAGAGCGTTGTTGTCGAGCATGAAATACGTATCAATCTCATGGTCGAAGAGAACGGTAACCTTGGGAAGGTTACGGAAAGAAAGGGCGGTCTCGATGTCGTCCTCGGTGAGCACGACGGTGACGCGCTTGCCATCCAGACCAAGAGCCTTGATGCAGGCAACAGCGTCCTTGGTCTTGGGGTTGGCGAAATCGAACTTGTCGACAACGACCAGCTCGTTGTCAGCGACCTTAGCGGAAAGGGCGCTGCGCATGGCGAGCTTGATCTCCTTCTTGTTCATGCGGAAGGAGTGATTGCGAGGAGTCGGGCCAAAGACGACGCCGCCGCCACGCCACTGGGGAGCACGAATCGAACCCTGACGGGCACGACCGGTGCCCTTCTGACGCCACGGCTTGCGGCCGCCGCCACTGACCTCGGAACGGCCCTTGGTGTCATGGGTGCCAGCGCGATCAGCAGCCATGAGGTAACGCACGCACTGGTGCATCACGGGCACGTTGGGGGCGATGCCGTACACGGCCTCGCTGAGCTCGAGCTCGGCGACCTTCTCGCCGGCGATGTTCTTGACATCAATCGTAGACATTGTCTATCTCCTTAAGCCTTTGGGCTACTTCGACGGGGCCCGTTAGGCCATGCGGACGATGACGAAGCCGTTCTTAGCACCGGGCACGGCACCGCGAACGATAATCAGGTTCTGCTCTTCGTCAACGCGGACAACCTGGAGGTTGCGAACGGTAACACGCTCGTCACCCATGTGACCAGGCATGCGAACGCCCTTGAAGATGCGAGAAGGCTGGGAGCACTGACCCACCGAACCCGGGGCACGATAGTTGTGCGAACCATGGGTCTTGCGGCCGGCGTCGAAGTTGTGACGACGGATGGTGCCCTGGAAGCCCTTACCCTTGGAACGGCCGATAACATCGACCTTTGCAACCTGGGCAAAGTCGGCAACGGTCACGAGCTCGCCGCAGGAGTGAGCCTCGCCCTCGGGAACGCGAACCTCGCGAAGGTAACGGGTGGGCTTCACGCCAGCCTTGTCGAAATGGCCACGCATGGGCTTGTTGACATGCTTGTCCTTGATGTCGCCCCAGCCAATCTGAACAGCGCTGTAGCCATCGGACTCGACAGTCTTGACCTGCGTGACAGCGCAGGGGCCAGCCTGGATGACGGTCACAGGAACGACTTCATCATTCTCGTTCCAGACCTGCGTCATCCCGATCTTACGACCAAGAATCGTGTTGATCATGATCTTCCTTACCTCGGGCGGTCTTAGGACAAAATACCCGGCCCTTCCGGGCATACCTAGAGGACCGCAAACGTAAAGCCATGCATAAAAAAGCACAGCCCTCTAAGAATATCTCAGAGGGCTGTGCATTACAACTCGTTAACGAAATCTCTAAAGCTTGATCTCGATATCCACACCGGAGGGAAGGTTGAGACGCATAAGCGAGTCAACGGTGGAAGGCGTGGGCTCAACGATGTCAATGAGACGCTTGTGGGTACGCATCTCGAACTGCTCGCGGCTGTCCTTGTTCACGTGAGGCGAACGAATGACGGTGTAGAGGTTGCGCTCGGTGGGCAGCGGGATGGGGCCGGAAACCTTGGCACCAGTCTGCAGCGCGGTGTCTACGATGAGCTTGGAGGACTGATCCACAATCTCGTGGTCAAAACCCTTCAGGCGAATCCTGATCTTCTGAGAAGCCAACTCGATACCTCCAAAAATCAAGGGTAAGGCATTTAGCCGAGCGCCGCAGCGCTCCCCTTCTCTGCTGAAATTGCTTTACGCCTTGGCGTTCTTGCTGGAAACCTCGTCAGCGATGTTCTTGGGAACAGGCTCGTAGGCGCTGAACTGCATGGTGTAGGTGGCGCGACCCTGGGTAGCGCTGCGCAGGTCGGTAGCGTAACCGAACATCTCGCCCAGCGGCACCTTGGCATTGATGACCTTAGCGTTCTTGCGGTCCTCCATACCCTCGATCTTGCCGCGACGGGAGGACAGGTTGCCCATGACGTCGCCCATGTACTGCTCGGGGGTAACGACCTCGACAGACATGACAGGCTCGAGCAGAACGGGGTTGGAGCGGCGCAGGGCTTCCTTGATGGCCATGGAGCCGGCAACCTTGAAGGCAGCCTCAGAGGAGTCGACCTCGTGGTAAGAACCGTCGATGAGCTCGACCTTGATGTCCTCGGTGGGGAAGCCAGCAATAACACCGTTGCTGAGAGCCTCCTGGATGCCCTTGTCAACCGAGGGGATAAACTCCTTGGGGATGACGCCGCCGACGATCTTGTTCTCGAAGACGTAGCCGGAGCCAGCAGGCAGGGGCTCCATGTTGATCACGCAGTGACCGTACTGGCCGTGGCCACCAGTCTGACGAACAAACTTGCCCTCGACGTTCTGGACAGCCTTGCCAGCGGTCTCGCGGTAGGCAACCTGGGGCTTGCCCACGTTGGCCTCGACCTTGAACTCGCGGAGCAGACGGTCGACGATGATCTCGAGGTGCAGCTCGCCCA
>USJP01000002.1 GCA_900555105.1 uncultured Coriobacteriaceae bacterium
GGCATACGTCCCGTGCGCTTCATCCTCACGGGCCTCGGCGTGAACGGCGGCATCTTGGCAATCATCACTTATTTTCAGCTCGCCATGAGCAAGGGCAGCTACAACCAGGTGCTTACCTGGACAAACGGCAGCCTGTGGGGAAGCAGCTGGGCCTATATCGCGCTTGTTGCCCCTTTGATTGCGGCAGTCGTCGCGATTGTGCTGGCCAAGGCGCCCACGCTTGACGCGCTTGCCTTGGGCGATGAGCTCGCGTACGGCATCGGCGTGAACGTGTCGCGCCAACGTGCGGTGTTCGTGGTGCTGGCGGCCTTGCTGGCGGCTTTCGCCACCGCGGTTGCGGGCAGCATTGCGTTTCTCGGCTTGCTGGGACCCCAGATTGCGCGTCGACTCGTCGGGCCCCGCGCACGTGCCATGCTCCCGATGGCTGCTGTTGTCTCATCGGTCATCCTCGTTGCGGCCGATACGGTGGCGCGCAATGCGTTCTCGCCCATCGAGATTCCCGTGGGCGTGGTCGTTGCGGTAATCGGCGTGCCGTATTTCGTCTATCTTATGATTAAGGAGACGTAGCCATGCCGTGTGCAATCGAGCTTCGCGGGGTGCAGATGGCCTATGACGACACGGTCGTCGTGCCTGACGCGAACCTTTCAATCGCCGCTGGCAAGGTCACCATGCTCATCGGCCCCAACGGCTGCGGCAAGTCAACGACCCTCAAGGCCATCGCGCGGATCAACCCCCTGCGTAAGGGTGAGGTGCTCCTGCATGGCGAGAGTGTCGCGGGCATGTCCCAGCGTGCGCTGGCCCGCAAACTTGCCGTGCTGCCGCAGTCGCCCGCGGTGCCTGAGGGCATCAACGTGCGCGACCTGGTGGCATACGGGCGGTTCCCCTATCGCAAGCCCCTGGGTGGTCTTTCCAGAGAAGACCACGAGGTCATCGATTGGGCTATGTCTCGCACGGGCGTGGAGGCCCTGGCTGACCGCCGGGTTGACGAGCTGTCGGGCGGACAGCGCCAGCGCGTGTGGATAGCGCTTACGCTTGCTCAGAAGGCCGATGTCATGCTGTTTGACGAGCCGACCACCTACCTGGACATCTCACATCAGATTGAGGTCCTTGAGCTGCTGCGACGCCTCAACCGCGAGGAAGGGGCGACCATTGGGGTGGTGATTCACGAGCTCAACCTCGCCGCCAAGTACGCCGACCACATCGTGGGCATGCGCGCGGGCAAGGTGATGTTCGAAGGCGCGCCGTGCGACGTGTTCAATGAGGTAAATCTGCGAGCCCTCTATGACATCGAGCCTGAGATTTTGCGCGACCCCGCCCGCGGCTATCCCGTGTGCATCGATTATGCGCGCGTCGGAACGCGTGCAGACGATGAGACGGAATTAGCAGCATGCGATTAAGGCGAAGGGGTGAGGGTGCAGTGTGCAGTGGGCATCCTCGCCCCGTCGCCGGTTATCGGCCGCCGGGCTAGTGTTGTGCGGTGTCCATTGGTAAATTATTGTTGTTGAGAACCTTCAGCCTCAAGACGTCTGGCGATTTCCTGGCCTATCGCATGGGGAATGCCCACCACGAGGGCGTTGCCCATGCAGAAGGCGCGGCGTGCGTCGCTCATGCCGTCGGCTGTCCAACCCTTGGGGAAGCCCTGAAGCTGGTCAAGCTCATCGGGCACCAAGCGACGGTAGCGTCCGTCAATTTTAACGACGTGTTTGAAGCGTGACGCTCCCTTGCCGCCTTCGCCAGTCAGGATAGTGCGCGATGGCTTGTCGAGCGAATCCGGGAATGCCATCGAGCCCTCTGAATAATGGTAGGCAAAGCCGGTCGCCTTGTTTACGCGCTCCTCGCTCTTTGAACCCTTGAGATACTCCCATTTGGGGAGCGCATCTTCGTCCACATAGTAAGCTGCAGGTACTTCGGACTCATTTACCAGCACGTCGGCGAGTTTGCCAGGGCGCCCCGTGTAGTTTTCGACGTCAGAACCTTATTGGCTTGCATGGCTCCGCAGTCGCCAAACGGGGAGGCCGCCTTGCCTTTGTTGAAGCAGCTGGATGCCTCGTAAGGGTCTACGGGAATCGAGACTTCGCTTATCGAGATGGGCTTGTTAATGGGGAAGGCCGACGAGATGACGCCACCTGCCAGTCGGTCTTTCAGGTCCCAACGCTCCGAGGCCTGCTCAGCATAGATATAGATACGCTTGCGACGCTGCGGGAATCCATAAGCACCGCTGTTTATCACGCGCCACTCGACCGAATAGCCAAGCTGGGCCAGGCAGGACAGAATGATGGCGAAGTCGCGGCCGCGCTGACTGGCCGGGCTCTTAAGCAGGCGGTCGACGTTTTCGAGTAGAACATAGCGCGGCTTGTTCTTAAGCTTGAGGAAGCGGTAGATGTCCCACCATAGGACGCCCTTTTTGCCTTCAATGCCACCCGCCATCGACAACGGCTTTGCGACCGAGTAGTCCTGGCAGGGGAAACCGCCCACGACCATATCGACATCGGGGATGCTGATAGTGCCGGTCTCGAATGAGTCCAACACTTTGTTGATATCCTCGTTAACGACGGAGTTCTGGCCAAAGTGTGACTTGTAGCACCGTGCGGCGAACTGCTTTGAGTCAGTTCCTGGGGGTTCCCACTGATTGGCCCAAACGGTTTGAAACGGACCTGCTGCCGGCAGGTCGAATTCGGGGTGCGCGGAATCCCTGAACCCTTCGAGGCCCAGACGAAAGCCGCCGACGCCCGCGAAGAGCTCGGCGACCCTAATGGTCTTTTGTGACGACACGTTTCTCCAATCGCTGTCTGTGTCGTAAATCTATTGGGCGCTAATAATAGGGGATGATCCGGACAAGATCAAGCGCTACGCCCTGTGTCATCTCGACTCCAACGTTTTTGCTATTTCCTCCTGAAGGTATGCTTGGTTAAGCCAGAAGCACTTTTTGACTGTTGGATTGCCGTGGGGCTGGGGAATGACGTCGCTGGCATCGCGGGCGTGCGGTCGCACGTGGCAGCAGCGATTCTCGCTCGAGCGAACAGAGATTTCAGCGTGTCCGGCTTTCACATTTGCCTGCATTTGGTCGTAGCAGCGTCTTGCCTCGGGGTAATCGGATTCGGGCATCTGCCAGAAGCACACATCCCAAAGGCGATACACGCCGCTGTCGTCTTCGCGGAACAAGACAAACAAGTACTTTTGTTGAAGCTGCTCGTAAAACTCCGAATCCTCGAAATCGCAAGCTTCGAGGGTATAGTAGTCAAACATTGGGAACGAGAGGGCTTCCTTGGGTTTCCCATTTGCACGCAGGCGCATCGTCTTGGGCTTGATGCCCGCCTTTTCGAACTCTTCGATGCGGGCATCCTCACTGACGCCAAGAATGTTTCTTGTTATGCGCGCGCACAGGTTCTTGGATTTCGTAAGCTCAAACATGTCCGAAAGCTCTGCCTCGGATAGTCCAAAAAACCTGGAGAAGCGGGAGCGGACCAGATCGAGAAGTGCGAGATTCCTTTCGCTTTCATCGCGTTCGATGGACTCGGTCCTGGCGAACAGGTGACCTTCCACTGCGGTCATGTACGCTGCCTTGAAGGCCCAGGCGCGAGGTTTGGCGGGTTCATCGGAATACGGTTGATGCCTACGTATTGTTGAGTTTGCCGCTTTCGTGCATGCCTCAAGGTACATGGTGTCAGAGCCTGAGATTTCATGCGCTCGACCAAGGCGAACCTTGCCAACGACTGTTTCCCAGTCTTGTTTGATCTGTACGAGGTCCTGTTCAGGTATCTTCCACTCTTCAACCAGTTGAACGGTGTAGTCGAGTGGGTCTTTGTCCTGCTCCCATAGGTATGAGATGAGAAGGATATCTGAGGCTTTCTTGAGAAAGTGGCTGTGCTCGAAGTCCTCGTTGACGACCTCGTCGAAATCAATCATAGAGATGACGAGACGCTCTTTGGCGACAAGCCCACCCTTGGCTTTCTTCATGGGTGTTACTTTGAGTTCCAGGCCGACTTCGGCAAAGTCGGGGGCCGAATCGCTGTTTGGTTGGTACTTGAAGTAGTGCTCTTCAATGGCGTTGCCGTAAGAGCCGCGTCGTGTCTGAGGGGATTCGATGCGGCCCATATCGGTTGTCTGCCTCAGGGATTTGCCGACAAGGCGCTTGGCATACGTGACAATTGAGGTCTTGTCAGTCGGGTCGTAGGGCAAATTGGTCTCAGCCATGGCGTGACCTCCTTGTGGGATGTGGCTGACGCGATATGAGACAGTATCGCGCAATTCGGGCATTCTCTGCCCAGCTGAGCGATTTTTCGTCTCGCCGAAATGTATGTTGTTGCACGAGCGAGGAGGCCGCCCAGGTCGGCCAATCGCCCTTAAACCGCCGTTTCCCCACCTTCGATCGCCGTCGCGTTGGCGTCACTGGCAACGAGGTCGATGAGTTCCTGCTGACTGTGGACGCCCAGTTTCGCATATACGTTGCGAGCGTGAAACTTGACGGTGTTGTGCTTGATGGAGAGCTTCTCCTCTACGCGTTGCGAGTTGTTACCGCGCGCGAGCAGCGCCATGACGTCGCGTTCGCGCGGTGTGAGCGCATAACGTACCGCCAGGTTTTCCACGTGCGTTTCGAGTGTGTCCACATCCCGGACAATCACCTCTGGGGCGTCGGGGGCTATGCCCTCGATGGTTTCGTCGAAGCTGAACGCACGGCGCGTGACGACAACATAGAGGACAAACGCCACGAGCACGACGACAATAGCAATCTGTGCTGTCGTGCTGGACGCCCCTGCTCCGGCGCCTGTGGCCATTGCCAGAAGCGCCCCTAGATCTATGCCTATATAGCTTACCGCCAGCCCCCATGAGATGGTGGGGAGGGCGTCGATGACGTTGCGCTTTGCGGCAGAGCACAAGGCAAACCATGTGAGCAGCTCGAAGCAGACCGAGCCCGTTACGAGCAAGGCCGAGGCAACCGAGGAAAGTGCTTCCGTATCGGAAAGCACAGCCAGATAGCCTATGAGTACGAGGGAAAACGGCAGGAGAAACAGTGTGTCAAGGCGAGGGTGGCGTCGGGAAAAGATCACAAACGCGCATACAGCGAGCAGCCCCAACATCGAGGTCAGGTCCTGCGTCAAGGCGCTCCCGCCGTCCATGAAGCGAAATCCGTATCCGTAGGCGAAGTTGAACGCGAATATATAGAGGAACATGTGGCTGCGCATGGGGAGAAAAGATGCGGGATGCGCAACCTCTTGGTCTGCGGGATCGCCTGTTTGAGCGAGGTGCTCGAAGAACGGGCGAGTGAGGGGGAGGCAGAGTGCCAAGCTTGCGATTGTGCCCAGGGAGTCGGCCAAGCCGAGTAGGCCGACCGGGCAGAGCGGCATGACGAATCTGGAGAGGAGAATGCCCGAGCAGTTTCCTGAGGCAATTGTCAGGCAGGCATTTGCAAGGCTTAGATTGGAGCACGCCACAATCCATAACGTGCATACCCAGGCCTGTCCGATGCCTTTTGCGCAGAGTCCCAGCACAATCAGAGCCGGCGAGTGAAATGCAAGGCCTGCGGTACCTGCGGCATACCCGAGGACAACGAAGAGGACTGCTGCGGCGCTGAAGGACATCGGATGAACAAGGCGGGGCTTCTTCTTTGCGAGTGCAAGGAGACCGAGCAACGCGAGAGCGGAGGCGAGCGTGGCCCAGTCGCGAACGGCGTAGACATAGACGGAGTATGCGGTGTTCAGGTCACCGTTGAACGCCATGGTTGAGAACATCTGAAGCGCAGAGGCCGCCAGGCAGCATGCCACAACCCTGCGAGGCTGTGCTCTCGTCTCATCCGAGCAGTCACCCGCGCCGTTGCTGGCGACTTTTCCTCTGTTCATCCCGTCCCCCTCTATTGCTCGAGACCTCCGGCAATTCTCATATGCCTTGCCGGAGAACTCCACCCAATGCATGCATAGTATGCCTGTGTCTCGCTGTTTTTGTTGCCTGGCAACCCTGGGTTATCAGCTCGCAAATACAGAAATCGCACCCCATTTTCCTGTTTTTTGTCCCCACCCTGTCGGGGTGGGGGGCCGATTAGTGACCCGATGTGGTGTCCCGCACCGCGGGGGTGGAGCCATTTGCTCGCCATGGGCCTACATTTCCGTATTGTCCACAGGAGGGGCGCCGATTCAGATATGTTCGTGCAATTGCACCCCCTGAGAGAGGAGATAGAGTATGAACCGTCGTACGTTTGTAAAGGGCGCTTCTCTGGGCACCGCGGGTATGGTGGCCGCCGGCGCTTTGTCTGGCCTCGCCCTCGCTGCCGAGGAGCCCGTTGCGCCCGTATCCGACGCCGCCGCTTCCGCCAACCCTTCATGGCTTGGCGAGGAGCCTGTCATCGACGCCGCCGACATCGTGGCAACGTATGACTGCGACATCCTGATTTGCGGTGCGGGTTGCGCCGGTATCGCCGCCGCCGCTACGGCCAGCGAGTTGGGTCTGAACTTCATCTGCTGCGATAAGGCCCAGAACGTTCCCGAGACGCGCGAGTACTTCGGTGCTGTCAACACGACGGCAAGCCTTGCCACAGGCAATGAGGTCGACCCGCTCAAGCTCCAGAACGAGCTCGTTCGCTACTCCAGCGGTAAGGCCAATCGCGATCTCATTCGCCAGTGGATCGATTGCTCTGCCGAGACATTTGACTGGGTCGACCCGATTCTTGCCGCTGCTAACAAGCCGTGCGTTGTCGACACCCCGCAGGGCCAGGGGGCGGGTGGCACGGACTTCTACGAGCCGTTCGTCCAGCACATGTGGCAGCCTTCCTATGTCCCGCCCATGCGCAACGACCTGCTGTACCAGAAGATGCAGGGCGAGGGCAACGACATTTGGTTCGGCTACGAGCTCGTGCGCCTCGTGCATGAGGACGGCAAAGTGACGGGCGGCGTCTTCAAGTGTGAGGACGGCTATGTGCAGATCAACGCCGTCTACACGGTGCTTGCCTGCGGTGGCTATCCGGCTAACCCCGAGATGATGGAGGCCCTGCAGTCCGACGCCGTGCGTGTCACGACCGCCAACAGCTACAACGCGTTCTGCGACGGCTCGGGCATCAAGTGCGCCATGTGGGCCGGTGCCTCCAAGCAGGCTGACCCCACGCCTATGCTGTTCGACCGCGGCGCTGTTGCCCCCGGTGTGAGCGCGGGCTACGTTGAGAAGGATGGCAAGAAGGACTGGCCCGGCAACATCTTCCAGTTCAACATGGGCAGCCAGGCGTTCATGAAGGTCAACCGCGAGGGTGTGCGCTTCTGCAACGAGTCTGCCCCGTACGACCAGATTTGCTTTGCCCTCGGCAACCAGCCCGGCGGTGTGTTCTGCCAGGTGTTCGACGGCAATGCTGCTGAGGACATCCGCCGTTTCGTTTCTACCGGCTGTGCCGCCGGCACGCGTGAGGAGCTCGACGCCGGCTTTGACATCGATGGCATCATCGAACTCGAGGGCGCCAAGGACGTCGTCATGAAGGCCGACACGCTCGAGGAGCTCGCCGAGAAGCTGGGCTTCGAGGGCGACGCCAAGGACACTTTCCTGGCCACGTGCGAGCGCTACAACGGCTTCTATGACGCGCAGCTTGACGAGGATTATGGCAAGGAGGCATACCGTCTTTCCGAGCTGCGCACCCCTCCGTTCTACGGTTGCTGGTTCGGTGCGAGCTTGCTCACCACGCTCGACGGCATCGAGATTAACGCTAAGATGCAGGCCCTTACTGCCGACCGCACCCCCATTGAGGGCCTTTACGCCATCGGTGACAACTCCGGCAGCTTCTTTGCCACGAACTACCCCGAGTACATTGTCGGTGTTGCCTGCGGTCGCTCCGTCACTCAGGGCCGCCAGCTCATGAAGCAGATCTCCTCCGACCCGGCCTTTACGCCCACCGAGAAGACCGCCGTCAAGCCCTCCGGCGAGGTCGACCTGTCCAGCATCGCCGACGGCACCTACACCGGCACGGGCAAGGGCATGGGTGGCGACATCAACGTGACGATCGAGGTCTCCGGCGGCCACATCACCGTGACCGACATCTCGCCCAACAACGAGACCCAGGGCATCGGCGGCTACGAGGCCATCGAGGACGGCACCTACGCCCAGCAGGTCGAGGCCGCCCAGAGCGCCGACATCGACGGCGTGGCCGGCGCCACCGTCACCAGCAAGGCCATCGAGGCGGCCGTGTGCTCCGCCCTTAAGCAGGCTGTGAAGTAATTCGGTTCTTGCTCGGACAAGCGTGCGTTCCCAAGGGTCCCCGGCCGGCAGGCAGGGGACCCTTTTTGCGTTTAGGGGGGCTTTTGCGCCCCTGAGAGTCCGCGCGGGTCCGCCAACTTTGATTTAACATACATTTCACCAATCAAAATGTGTGTTAAATCATCAAAACCCCAGTTGAGCGTTTTTTCGTCTTGCTGAAATGTATGTTGTTGCACGAGCAATGCGGCTGCCTGAGCAAGCAAAGCCGGAATCCCATCCTTACTCCGTTTTTTCAAACAGGCCTATTGCCTGGTCTTTCTTATTTACTCCCAGCTTGCTATACAGGTTTTGGATATGCCCCTGCACGGTGTTGGGTGACAAAGAAAGGCGTTCAGCTATGCTTTTTGCTGAACCGCCTTGCAAAAGAAGTGCATATACCTGCTGCTCACGGGGCGATAGCCCGAACTCTTCGGACAACTTTGCCATTTTGGCGCGGGCGGCTTCCTCGTATGTTGGCATAGGTTGAGAAGCGTCAGCGGTGCCGGCCGAGGAGGCCCCTGCTGTTTCATCGTGGCGACCGCCGCCCCCTTGCTTGGCAACGCGAACTGCGCTGTACACGACGACAACAAGCAGCAGGTACACGCATACGGCAACGACCATGAACCCTCGTATCGCCGGCTCACCGCCTGGCATGCGTGCAAACAGATATCCCGCTGCGAATCCCGCCATCAATAGCAGCCTGGCGATAAGGCGCACCAATACCGTTACCAGGCAGACGTCAGATTCGGTATTCTTGCACGCGATAATGCAGCAGTACATCGACATGGTGGAAGTGAAGGTGTTTGCACCATATAGGAGGGTGCCGAGCCAGCCTCCCGAACCTCCATTCAAGATCGGCAGGAGCATTAGGACGCCGATGGAAAGCGGGAAAATCGCGAGTGTCATCATTTCCGGCTTGTTGACGCGGTTGAGCAATACGACGAAGCCGATCAATAAGCCCGCGCAGATGAGCATGCCCCACATGGGTGCCGCTGATGCGGTTGCAAAAAATGTTTCGCCTGAGAAATACGAGTAGATGTTCAGCAGACCGATTGTCGCATCGAAAAAGACGTAGGCAACAATGGGCGTTGAGGCGAGTCGCATAGCCGGGGCCGCCTGTATGCGGGCCCGGGCATCCGAGGGTCGTGCAAGGGAGCTCCTTACGACAAAAATCGCGGCGCAGAACACGACTATGAGCATAAGCCTCACAGTGAGTCCCGCTCCTCTCGAGGCATCCTCAATTGCCATGCGTAATACACCAGAGAGGAACGTTCCCGAAGCAAGCTGGAGGATGATGAGGGTGGGGGAGCCTCCGGATGCAATCATTTCCATAAATCCAGCTGTGAGAATGCTGGTAGATGCGCCCCACAGGAGGCCCAAGAGTGCGCTCATAACTGTTGGACCTGGCCCGAAAAGATGGGTGAGGATGTAGCCCAGCGCAATGATGCTTGCGGGTATGAGGTAGGGAAGCGTGAAGGGGCGCAGGTTGTTCTTGCGGTTTATATAAACAAACGCAGCCGCAAGCGCGATGCCTAGCGTTGCCGAGACCATGAACGGAATGTTTGAGATATAGCCCAGAGGGGACGTGACTCCGCCAAAACAAGTGACGTAGCTATCGAGCATAATGGACATATAGATGCTGTAGCCCAGAAAAAGGAGAACGGGTGTAACCTCGTTTGTTTTCTCAGGGTTGTCGCAACTCTCCATTATTGAGAAATCCCTGTCCCCTCTTGTGCTGGCGCGACTTTGCCGTGTCAGTTACCCCTTGTTGCTAAAAGACTATCGCACGTGACGTTTTGCCTTGTCAACCAGGCGATGCCTGTCAATACGGTTAAAAAATGACTGGTGGTTGAGGGGCGTGTTATCGACTTTCAGTCAATTAGTAGCCTTGAGCTGCGGACATTTTGAGATGGATACTCGAGGGGACATCCGCCGTGAAAGGTTCGGGGGCAAGGGGAACAGGTTTGCGGTGCGACGTTCCGATTCGGCATGGCATTAAGAGAAGGGGAGTACGGTAATGGAATCGCTTTCTATGACTCGTCGTTCGTTCCTGGGTGCAACCGCTGCGATGGGTGCGGGCGCTGCTTCTGTTGCTTTTGCTGAGGAGCAGGCTGAGCAGAGCCGTCAGATTCCTGGCGGCGACGGCAAGTATGTCACCAAGGCCATGGGCCATGAGGACTACATTTATGTTTGTACCACCCTGCGTGATGGCGCCATCGCTGGTTGCCAGGTTCTCGCGCATTCTGAGACGATTGGCATCGGTAGCTATGCATGCGCCCGCATTCCTGCCGCCATCGTGGCGAACCAAAGTGTAAACGTTCCTCCCGTGCGCGGCTGCTCGATTACGAGCCGTGCAATCGTGGCGGCCGTGACCGAGGCAATCGAGCAGTCTGGCTATGACCTCGACGCGTTTTCGGCTCCCATCGTTGAGCCCGAGGATCCGCGCGAGGAGACCATCGATGTTGACGTGGTTGTCGTGGGCGCGGGTACCGCAGGTGTGGTGTGCGCCGCCAAGCTGATCGACATGGGCTATTCGGTTGCTGTCGTTGAGAAGCGCGCCATCCCCGGCGGCGCCATGTCGATGACCTACTCTGGCTTCCCTGTGGCTGAAACCACCGATATTCTGAACTTCAACTTTGACGGTAGCGTTGCCTCGCGTTATGCGACCTATGAGGGTCAGTGCGCTCACTGGGCATCCATGGTGGACCCGCAGTTTGACCGCTACGAGGGGAAGGCGCCCTTCATGACGTCCTCCTACGGCGGTTGCAACGACATGTACGGCTGGCTGCTCGACATGGGCGTGGGTTTCAACTGCCTGGGCAACTTCGAGGGCGCAATGATGACGGGAGCCGGCCATTACTTCGCCCCCGGATGCTACATGGGCGGAGCAGGCTACGCCATGATGACGTTGGCCAGGCGTGTTGGGGGCATGGGCCAGACGTACTACATGACGAAGTGCACCTAGCGCATCCAGGACGACCCGGGCGCTCCCGTCAAGGGCATCAAGGCCGTGGGACTTCGCGCCGATGACAGCGAGACCGGCTTCAAGCTGACCGTAAACGCCAAGGCGACTGTGGTCACCACCGGTGGTTTTGCAAAGAACCCGGAGATGCTCAAGGAGCATTATCCCGAGGCCGCCCATCTCTTCTTTAACGCCGCTTCGTCGAGCACGGGCGAAGGCATCGAGATGCTGGTTGGGGCGGGTTCCAAGTACGAGTGCGAGGGTCGCCATCTGCCTGGTTTCCTTTCGTCGGCCACGTATTTCGAGCTTGCATTCCTGCCTTCCGCCGTGCCCGGCATCGCCGTCAACTCTTTCGGCGACTACATTGGTGGTAACGCCGGCAGCCATCCTTTTATGGGCAAGATGGCACTTGACGAGTCGCAGGGCGGAAGATTCTTCTACGTCTTTGACGAGGCGGGTATTCCCGTTGTCAGCGATTTCGAGATGTTTGGCTTCAATACCTACAAGGCCCTGTTCAGCCGTGGAGAAGTGCTGCATTACGACACTGTTGAGGACGCTGCGGCCGATCTTGACCTTCCCGGTTTGCCTGCTGCCATCGAGGCCAACAATGAGGCTGCTCTGGCTGGTGAGAAGGGGTATTCGTTCATCGAGACTCGCTACGGTATTTACCTTGTTGCCGTCATGCCTACGCTGTACCTCACCACGACCGGCGCATGCATTGACCCCCAGGGTCGCGTTCTCACCGATAGCTACGTTATTGACGGCGACAACACTGTCATTCCTGGCTTGTACGCCGCGGGTGACGTGTGCGGTTCGGTTGAGGAGAAGGATGGCAAGAATTACAGCATGGGTCTGACCAATACGATGGGCATTGCCTACAACCTTGCGCGTGCTATTGAGGAGGACGGCGTGACCAAGGCGTAAGACAAGCGCGACGGCTTGGAAGATTTCCGTGCCCCGGCATCCTATGGAGTGTCGGGGCACTTTATGATACCGACCGGGTCCGCTAAGACCCGTAGGACTTGATTTAACATACATTTCACCAGTCGAAATGTATGTTAAATCAACAAAAGCCCAGGGCACGATTTTCGTTTTTCTGAAATGTATGTTGTTGCACGAGCGAGGAGGCCGCCCAGGTCGGCCAGGCCGCCCTCAAACCGCCTTCCCCCGCTTTTTGGGGGGTGACGCAATTAGGCAAGTGAGTCATACTTGGGGTGTTGTGCATGCCTGGGTTGGGGCCCGGGCTGCGTACGTGACATGCGGCTCGTCAAAGGGGGCGGGCTGCTATACAACCGAAAGGGGATCACCATGGAATTCTAGCTTGAGGGCACTATGAGCCGTCGTCAGTTCGCCATCGGCGCCGCCGCTGCCTCCGCTTTGGCCGCCGCCGGTCTCGCTGCTCCCGCTCTGGCCGACGAGGGCCCCGACGCCATTTCCGGCGCTTCGCAGCACGTTGACGAGAGCCTGCAGCTCACTCAGGACCAGATCCGCGACCTCGTTCTCGACTACCTGCGCGGCTGGCCGCTGACCACCGACGAGGACGGCAACGTCGTGTACTCTTACCGTGAGATGTACTCCATCGCCACGTGCTACAAGGATCAGCCTGGCCTCTCCCAGGTCGAGTTCATGATCGATCCCAAGACGATGAAGCTTCTCGGCTCCTGCGAGAAGGGCACGGAGAAGTGCGAGCACATCAAGTACAACCCCAACGTCGTGATGTACTGGTACCACCAGATTCCCGAGGAGGACTACGTCCCCGGCGTCAACGACTACTTCAACTCCTATGGCGTGCAGATCAAGGGCACCGCTCGCACCCTGTCCCTTGAGGACGAGGGCGCTGCCGAGTTTGCAAGCGCCTACATGGCCACCATGCGCGGCGCCGAGGCTTGGGGCGCTGTTTCCGAGGAGGACAAGCAAGCCACCATCGAGAAGCTGTTCCAGTACAACGACTGGATTGAGATCACGCCCACTGAGTACATCGCCAACTCGCTCAACTGGAGCTTCAACGTTGAGAACTCCAGGCGTCCTGAGTGGTACGACCCGGAGAGCCCCTACTTCGGCAAGTCCGTGCGTCAGGAGCTCAACCTCTAAACGCTTTGCCGGCTTATTGAGGCTGTGAGGCACCGGGGCCTGCGTGGATATGGGTGCGCGCTCAAGCGTGCGACTCCCATGCGGCCCTGGTGCTTTTTTTGTGCGCGGCGGTGCTTCGCCAGCCCTCTACGTCAGGCTCTTCCTCTCGAGCCACTTGCCGCGCTTGAGGCGCACGAGGAAGAGGATGCCGCGCACGCAGAGCTCCACAAGCATAGCGACCCACACGCCTGCCAGGCCCATCGTGGGTACGAGCAACAAAGAGAGCGTGATGCGCACGCCCCACATGGTGGTGATGTTGAGCAGCGTCGGCACGAGCGTGTCGCCGGCACCGCGCAGGGCACCCATGACGACGATAGCAGCCGCGAAGAGCGGTTCGGCAAAAAGTTCGATGCGCAGCACTGAGCAGCCCAGCTCTTGCACCGCAACGTCGGGCGTGAAGACCGTGAACACAAAGGGCGCGAGCACGTACATGAGTGCGCCCGTACAAGTCATGATAATCATGCCGCCTGCAACGCACAGGTTTGCCATCCTCCGTGCCAGGTCGCGACGATGTGCGCCGAACGCCTGGCCTACGAGCGTCGTAGCCGCAGCCCCCACGCCAAAGCCAGGCATGTAGCAAATGCCCTCCGCTGTGATTGCCAGCGAGTGGGCGGCGACGGCCACCGTGCCGAGCGGGGCCACGATGCCCACTGAGACAACCTGCGCGCTATTGAGCACGACGCGCTCCAGGCAGATGGGGAATGCAATCTTGCCGGCTGTCTTGAGACAGCGGGAGCTGAGCCGCCAGGTCTCGGGGACGTGTTTGGCGGTCGAATCGCCAGCCCCAGCCTCAACCAAGCGCGCGTGCGTATGAGGCCCGAACAGCGCGAGCTTCTCCGACCGCACGCATGTGGCCCAGAGCAAAAACGCGCAGGTCACCACTTCTGCCGCTGCCGTTCCCAACGCCGCGCCTGTGACCCCCAAGTCCGCGCCGGGTACCAGGAGTTGCAGGCCGAAGAGGCTTATCTGCCTGTTGGGGAAGATGAGGAAGAAGTTGAACACTACATCGAGGAGACACATGAGCATGCTGAGCGCGCTGGGTGTGCGCGTGTCGCCGGTGCATTGCAGCGCGCCCACGCACAGACGCATGAGAAGGGCAGCTGGCATGGCCAGTGAGAAAATGAGGAAGTACCCGGCCGCCTCGGAAGCCACGTCAGGCTCGCCACCGAGCCAGTAGGGGAGATGTCCGCTCAGGGCGGCGCCCGCTCCTCCCAGAACGAGGCTGAACAGGGCTAACACTACAAGCGACTGACGCAGCACGTTGCGTGCCTCGGCATTGCGGCCGGCGCCAATGAACTGGGCAATCTGTACGGTGAAACCAACGGAGAGGCCCATGCAGATGCCGCCTATGAGCCATGTGGAGCTTGCGACCAGGCCGATCGCGGCCGACGCCTGGGCGCCGAGGCTGCCGACCATGGCAGTGTCGATGTACTCCATGGCGGTGTTGCACACCTCAGCCATGATGGTGGGCACTGACAGGGTGGCCACGAGTTTGGCAAGCTCGCGCGTGTTGGGTTTCTCCGCTGCGAGTATGCGCTCCATCTCCTGCGACTGGTCCACCGCCGTCTACCCCTCTCCTTTTGCATTCCATGGCGTAATGTGCGATAACGCCACATGCATAATGCCATGCATATGGTTAGCTGAAAAGCCTAACGCATATACGGAAACTGAAAGAGGAGGGCGTGTCATGTCTGCAAACTATGCAAACCGCCTTGAGAAGGTGCGCAGCAACCTCGATAAGCTGGGTCTTTCCCAGATGCTCGTGAGCGACCCCATGAGCATCTGCTGGCTTACGGGTTTCTATGTCGATCCTGGAGAGAGGTTCCACGGACTCGTTCTGCGGGCCGATGCCGATCCGGTGCTTGTGGTGAACGACCTGTTCCCCACTCCCGCCGAGCTTGCCGTGGCCACGAGGGGCTATCGAGACGAGGACGACCCTCTTGCGCTTGTGGGCGACCTCACCGACCATGCGGCTCCCTTGGGTTGCGACAAGGACCTTGCCGCTCGGTTCCTGCTTCCCTTGCGCGACACGGGCGCTGCCAGCGGGTTTGTCCTGGGTTCGGCCGCCGTCGATCATGCCCGTGCGATTAAGGACGCCCAGGAGCAGGAGCTCATGCGCCAGGCCAGTGCTACCAACGACAAGGCCATGGCGATTCTGCGCGGCATGGTTCGTGAGGGTGCGACGGAGCGTTCCATCGCCGACTCCCTGCTCGACGTCTACCGCAGCCTGGGCGCTCAGGGCCATTCCTTCTCGCCCATCGTGAGCTACGGCGCTCATGCCGCTGACCCGCATCATTCCCCCGACGACACACCGCTCGGGCCGCGTGACGTGGTGCTGTTCGATGTGGGATGTGTGCAGGACGGCTATTGCTCAGACATGACGCGCACGTTCTTCTTCCGCGATGTGACCGAAGAGGAGCGCCTCGTGTATGAGACGGTGCGTCAGGCCAACGAGGCCGCTGCGGCTCTTGTTCGCCCCGGCGTGTTGTTCTGCGACGTGGACAAGGCTGCCCGCGATGTCATTGAGCAGGCAGGATACGGCAAGTACTTCACGCATCGCCTGGGCCACCAGATCGGTATGTGCGACCACGAGCCCGGCGACGTGGGCCCCGTGCACCGCGAGCCTATGGAAGCAGGCGTGTGCCACTCTATCGAGCCCGGTATCTACCTGCCTGGTAAGTTTGGTGTGCGCATCGAGGACCTCTGCATCGTGCAGGAGGATGGCGGCGAGATCATCAACCACTACTCCCACGAATTGGACGTGATCGCGTAGGGGAGTTGCCCGCAATTTTGCGAGAAAAGACGAACGCCCTCGGTCGGGTCCCTGTGTGGGACTGGTCGAGGGCGTTCGTTGTTGCTATCTACCTGCCAGTGTTATGCGATGTAAAACACGCAGGGCTCAGTGCCAGCTTCAGGCTGCCAGGGCTCGGCGCCTGCGGCCACGAGCTTGGCGACTTCGGAGTCGGGGTCGTTCAAGTCGCCGAAGATGCGGGCGTTGGCAGGACAGGCGGCCACGCAGAATGGCTCCTGGCCCTTGCTCGAACGCTCCTTGCAGAAGGTGCACTTGGTGGAGGTGGACGTCTCCTCGTTGATGACGGGGGCGCCGTAGGGGCAGGCGCTCACGCAGGAGCCGCACCCGATGCAGACCTCGGGGTCGGGGCTCACGATGCCCGTCTCGGGATCCTTGGCCATGGCACCGGTGGGACAGGCTGCCACGCAAGCCGGGTTGTCGCAATGGTTGCACAGCGTGGGACGGAACTTGAGCACCGGGGCGGGGAAGGTGCCCGTGGGCTGGTACACCTCGTTGCCGTCGAAGCTTACTACGTGCGACCAGAGCACATCGCTGGGCAGTTCATGGGAAACGTTGCAGCTTACGGCACACGTTTGGCACCCCACGCACACGGTTGTGTCGATTACCATGCCGAATCGCTTGTTGTCGGCCATCTTTCATTCCTCCTTGGGTCTTCTCGACGGGTCCGGTTTACTCGGCGTCCATACCGCAAGCCTCAGCGGCAAGAGTGGACGCAGTCTTCTCGGCGACCTCGTCGGCGCTGCCATCCTCGGCCTTCTCCACCTGCACGAGCACGTCGTAGAAGGCGGCGTTGGTCTCGCTGTACGCCTCCTCAGCGTCGCACATCGTGAAGTGCGTCAGGTTCTGGTAGCAGGAGTTCTTGAGCGTGTAGTCCGGCGTCCAGCCGCTTTGCGTGGCCACGGTGCCAGGGATGATGCCCTCGGTCAGGAACACGCGCACGCGGAACTCACCACGGTCGTTGTACACGCGCACGATGTCGTTGTGCTCAAGGCCGCGCTCGGCTGCGTCGACGGGGTTCATCTGCAGCAGCGGCTCGGACTGCACGTTGACAAGGGCGGGAGCCAGTATGTGCTGGGTGTGGACGTTCAGGCGGTCGTGGTACTGGATAAAGACGAGCGGATACTTCTTGGCCAGTTCGCCCGTGCGCGGGTCCTCGCAGGGAGGCAGCCACGTGGGGACTTCTTCGTCGAACTCGGCCATGCTCTCGGTGTAGAACTCGAACTTGCCGGTGGGAGTCTTGTAGCCCTCGCCGTTTTCGTAGACGATGGCCGGGTCGTACATGGCATCGGAACGACCGTAGATGCCCTGCTCAACGACGTCGCGGTCCCAGTCGAAGTCATCCCAGGCAGGATGGTCGGTCGTCACGAACTCGCGGACCCACTCCTCGTCGGTCTTGTCCCAGTACTGCTCGACGCCGGTGCGCTGGGCGAGCATGGTCATGATCTCGGTATCGGACTTGCTTTCACCAAGCGGAGCGATGGAGGGCTGGTTGAACATGACCCACGGGCTGCGGTTGATGATGTCCCAGTGCTCCCAGTAGGTCGTGGCGGGAAGCACGATGTCAGAATACTTGGCCGTCCAGGTCCACCAGGGGTCCACCGTTACGATGAAGTCCATGCCGGGGATGACGCTGTTCACAATGCGGTTGGAGTCCGGGCTCATGTTGATGAAGTTGGAGTTTGCGAACCACATGAACTTGAGGGGCATGGGGTCGGCCTGCTCTGCGGCGCTGTAGAGAACCGAGGTCGAGAGCATGTTGGCCTGGTTGCCCGTGTTCGCCCAGCCGTCGAAGTTGAAGACGGGGCCCGTGTAGTCGGCAACGGGACGCGTGGTGGCCGTACCGCCAGCGTGGCTTGCGCCACCGCCGGGCACGCCGATGTAGCCAGCGACCATGGCGAGCGTTGCTACGGCGCGGAAGGGGGCGTAGGAGTGATAGACGCGCTGCATGCCCTGGCCCATGCGGATGCCGGCAGGCTGAGCGTCGGCGTATTCCTGTGCCAGGCGCGTGACGGTGTCGGCGTCGATGCCGCAGATCTGTGCGGTGTACTCAGGCGTGTAGGGGGCAACGGCGTCCACGAGGTGGTCGTAGGCGGTGCGGCAGGCCACGCCGTCGACCTCGTAGGTACCCGAAAGCGCAGGGGTTACGGTGCCAGCCTTGATGTCGGCGGCAGCGGGGGCGGCAACGGCCGCGTCGGTGGCCTCGTCCCACACGAGGTAGTTGCCTTCGGCATCGCGCAGGTACTGCTTGGTGTCCTCGTCGATGAGGTACGGTGCGCTGCTCTCGGAGACGAGCTTGTCGGTTGCCTGGCGGTCGTTGGAGATGATCCAGTTCATCATGCCCAAGGCGAGCGCGGGGTCGGTCTGCGGGTTGATGGCAATCCACTCGTCGGCCATGGCGGCAGTGGAGCTCTGGCGCGGGTCGATGACGATGACCTTGCAGCCGGCCTTCTTGGCGGCCACGTAGTCGCGCAGCTCGGAGGTGTGGGTGTCGGCGACGTTGCGGCCCCACACGATAAGCAGCTTGGAGTTGAGGTAGTCACGCGAGTCGTGCGCGCCGCGGCCGGAACCGAAGCACATGGTCATGCCCATGGTGGCGCCGCGGTCGCCCATGATGCCCTCGATGTCCCACGTCGTGGCGCCAATGCAGGCAGCGTAGCGCGTGGAAGCTTCCCAGCTCATCTTGCCCAGGTCGCCCGTGAACGAGTAGAACGAGGCCTGCGTGGGGTCCTCGGCGATGATGGGGTTGAGCTTCTCGGCGATGAGGTCCATGGCCTCGTCCCAGCTAATGCGCTCAAACTCGCCCGAACCGCGCTCGCCGACGCGCTTCATGGGCCACATGACGCGGGCCTGTTCGTCCTGAACGCGCTGGATGTAGCTCATCGAGCGAAGGCAGGCGTTGGCATAACCTGGGCGTCCGGGCATGTCGCCGGGCTCCACACGCACAAGCTTGCCGTCGCGCACGGTGCCCTGCAGGTGGCAGCGGCTCGTGCAGTTGACGGTGCACACGGCGTGCACACTCTTCTCGCCGGCGGCCTCGTCGGGGGCCACTTCGCCCTGCGATGCGAACGCGCACTGAGGCGTGACGCTCGGACCGAAGCCCATTGCGGAGGTGACGGTGATGGCGCCGACTCCCTTGATGAATGTGCGGCGCGTGAGCTTGCCGTCGCGCGTGAAGTACTCGGGCGCGGAGCTTGCGGCCTGCATCTGCTTACCCATGGTTTCCTTCCTCTCCCTTGCGGCTTTGCCCGTAATGCTCCTGTATTCAGGGACATTCGGGCGTTTGACGTAGAGGAGCGTATTACGGCGAGAAGTGAATTTCCGCCCAGCGAAGTGCGGTGCGTTCATGTTTGGGAGCGGCTGCGCAAATGATGCGGGGTCACTCTTTTTGGCCGACCCTCACAAAAATGTGAGGCGTCTGGTCGAGCCTGGCTTCAAAGTGGGTGGGGGCCGAATGGGGGAGAGGGGACTGACGTGCGTGAGTCGATTCCAAAGCAAGGGGCAGTCGATGGGCGCTTGAATTACGTGTACCTTATGGGTGCGACGTTTGCCTTTTATGCATCTCTCTGTTAGACCCCCGTTGACATGAGTTGTCCGCCCCCGCCGG
>USJP01000003.1 GCA_900555105.1 uncultured Coriobacteriaceae bacterium
CTGCCCCTGCAGAGGCAGCTTCGGCTGGACAGCCTACCGAGGGCATTGCCGCGCCCGCAGATGCGGCCACCTCGGAGCAGCCTGCCGATGGCACATCCGCAACGACCGGTGAGGCCGCAGCCACCGCTCTCCCCCAGAATGCTGTCGAGCTCAGCGGCACGAACGGCCTGCTCTACACCGCCGCAGGCGCAGACAACAAGACGCACCTTTACGATGCGAATGGACTCGACCTCTTCAATCTTGGCTTTGACCAGATAATTTCCGCACGCAATGGAGCCGCAGTCGTTCTTGTTGACAAGACCGCCAACGTTGCCTGGGCCTTCGAGGTAAAGACCCCCGCAACTCTGTAGTACGCAACATTACGTCCGGCGCACGGGACCAACCCCCCCCCCGTGCGCCGGACGATTTTTGCCCGCACCAAACAGATGCGGATATTTCAATAGCACACAGGCTAACACGGAAACGTCCGTCCGCCCATATGCCAGACCAATGTCTACCTATCCGACGACGCGCTGGCTTCTCTACCTCAGCTCACCGTTGGTATCGAGGAACCACTCAATATGGCCGCAATTGCGGCAAATCAAAACCGTGGCGCTGCGGTTAGCCCAATCAAAATCGAGAAACGTAAGGAAAGCCGTGTTGAGCTGCGCGTTGGACTTCTCGAACTCGTTGCATCCGCAATGCGGGCACGTAACCTGCCTGCCCGCCACCTCGTACGTCCAATTGTCTTCCATGCCACGCCTAAACCCCTCAAAGAACCCCATCGCACACCCCTTTCTCGCAGAATCACAGGAAGCCGTTGCCCTGGCATCGACCATAGTTAGTCATCCCAGCTTCGACAAGTGAAACTTGCATCAATTGTACCCGACGCTCATATATTTGTATCGTGTGGCAAACCTTCATCATCGGGAACGTATTCAAGCAAATCCCCAGGCTGACATCCTAATTCGCGACACAATGCCTCGAGCGTAGAGAACCGTATGGCACTCACTTTGCCCGTCTTGATGCGTGAGAGGTTAACCTCGGACAGGCCCATAGCCATAGCGAGGTCACGCGAGGACATCTTGCGGTCGGCCAGCACACGGTCGAGTCGCGTGACAATCATTGCCTACACCAGCCCATCGTCTTGCTGCTGGAGCACGCAACCATAGCTGATGATGAGCGCAAAGGCACCGATGATAAATCCCGCGTAAAGTGAGGGGAAGTCAATAATTTGACCGAACGTTGTAACGCTCTGGGTCAACACAGGATCGGCGTCGCAAGCAAGCAGCGCCATTCCAAGCAACCAGGTAACAAGTCCGGGCACAAACGACGAAGCAATCGCGAGCTTGGAGATGGCTTTAAGCTCGCGCGCCCTGCCCTCGCGGAACGGGCCGCCCTCCTTACCGGAATGCCCAAAAAACCGCGCGCCGACAAAACACAACGCAACCCAAAGCGCGAGGCGGCACCCCTCATTAACGCAGGGTAAGAGCTCCTTGCTGCCGTTAAATCCCGCCCAGCACGTACTCGCAAGCAACATCAGGAACAAGATGAATCCCACCATGCAAATCCCCTGGGCAGCAACGCATCGCTCGCTCAACTTGGAGAAAATCTCCCAACGCGATTCGCCGCTCTGACCGCCCCGCCTTGCCATGAACTACCTCCTTTGATTGCACTATCCATCCAAGTTGTTCCATAAGCCGCTGCAACCGATTGGAACTGATGCATCTCGCTCAGGTTGAATGTCATCCTTAGCGAATCATATTTAGTTTATAACGATATTCGTTAATTTCAAGGCTATGGTTTTTCAGGATTGTAGATTATGAGTCGCAGCAGGAAAGTCAGAGCAGACGCCTTGCCATACATGGTCAACATTCAATCTGGGAGAAATTCAGCGAAGCCAGGCAGGCGGTTGATTCGCAGATGCGAAGACACCTGACGCCGCACAGCAAGAAAGCAATCTACTCCCTCAAATCCAGCTCCATCAGGTTGAGGGTGCGGTGGTGGCCCTCACTCAGGAGGAGTTCGTGGGGACCAATGTCGACGAAACCGGCGGAGGAGTACAAGGAGAGGGCAGGTGTGTTGTTGGTGAACACGTCGAGCCGTATGACACAAGCTCCACGGGCACGAGCGACTCCAGTGGCATGGGCGAGCATCGATCGGGCGACTCCCCTGCCACGAGCCTGAACTGCACTCACAAGCAGATGAATGACCGCGACTTCATCGGGGTCTGCATCCGCCGGCCAGGCGGCGTGCTCATAACCGCTGGTCTGCTCGTCATTGAGCACATAGGCGCCTAGCAGCGGCGACGTTGCGCCACCCTCTGCCGCCGCCCCGTCACTTTCGCATGCCACAAACAGATTCCCCGCCCGCACGGATGCAAGCAGGCCCTCTCGCGTGGGATGCACACCCATAACCCACTCGCAGTCGTACGGCGTGCCCAGCATTGCATCACATGCGTCACTGTAAAGCGCCCACACAGCGGGCATATCGGTTTCGGTGGCAGGTCGAATCATGGGCGTCTCCCTCTATCGCTTTCATTTAACATACATTTCAGGAGTTCAAATGTATGTTAAATCATCAAAACCCCAGTTGGCGCGATTTTAAAAATTCTGAAATGTATGCTAATTTCGCAGCATGCACCCATCCCATTGCAAAACCAGCGCTCTCACACGTAATCGTACGGCATCCGGCGGGTCACGGCGTAGAAGATCACCAACACGGGCAGCGCGACGGGCGCGAACACACCCGCGCACACGAGCACCGCCAGGCGCACGGCATAGAACAGCACTCGGCGCAACGGCCTGCGAGAGTATTCCTCGCAGGTCATGCGCACAAAGGACCCGCCAGGTGTGCTTCCCTCGTGGCACCAAGGAATAACGAGTTCTACCAGCAAGAATACAGCGAAGAAGATCCAGAGCATCCAGTTCGAGTCTTCCGCCGAGCTGTCTATCCACATCCCTACGGCAGCCGCGCTCACGCCTGTAAGCGAGTCGGCGAGAATCTGCCCCAGCACGAAGCACAAGAGAGCGCCAGCACACACGATGCCGGTCACGGACATGATAATCGTCATGTCCAGGCACAACGCCACCGTGCGGCGCACAATACCGGGGTGTGTCTCAACGGTCAGGCCGCACCCGTCGTCACGTCGCACGGGCATCAGTCGATTGATTACAGCTGCCATGCACCACCCGATGACGCACCCAAGCGTGTTGCATGCCAGATCGTCCACATCGAAGGTGCGATAGGCAAAGGGATAGATCCAAAAAAGCCCCGTAAGCTGGGCAGTTTCCACAAAGAGAGACACGAGGAAGCCCAAGACAAGTGCCCAGCCGAAGCCCTTGCGCAGACCACGCCCAACAATGATGCCAAGCGGCACGAAGAACGCGACATTGGCAAGAAGCTGCAGCACCGCCACCTTACCATCGCGGCGAATGTCGTCGATAAACACCCAGAAATCAAGTTGCGGGGCGACGCCGTAGGTGATGCCTAGACCGGTATCGCCCGAAGGCAGCGGGTATAGCGTAAAGCACATGAGCGCCAGCAGATACAGCACGCTTAGATACGCTCCCAACGCCGACCAAAAGCGCAGCCTGCCGTCGCGACGGTACAGGATGGCGAGTACCGGCAGCGTAAGCACCAGCGAGGCAATCGGCCACAAGCCAAGCGCCAGCATAAATTGACGGCTAAATCCTGCAAGAAAATGCAACTCACAACCTCCGATAACGCGCGATGCCATGCCGGCATGCAGCGCCGTCCCCCAGGCACCGGCACACCAGCCGTTCAAACGCCCAACTCCAACCTTCCGCACGAACCGCCCGGCAATCCAACGCGATATAAACGCCTCAGCCCCAAAACGGCACGCGCCTCAACAGCACGCTCAAACCTTAGCGCAGCACGCTACCCCACGGCATCGAGCCGGCCTAATATAACGAAAGCGTTAGCAAAGCAGAACAAGAGCAACATGTGCAGCAGGCGCAAGTGGAAGTCTAGCTTTTCAGCGCCGCACTCACGCAGTTACAACATCCCAGCTCATCACCTATGTCAAAGCATTTTGGCAGGCATATCCCACGCATCGCCAACCCATGTCAAACATATTCGGTGGTACCCTAAAAACTCTCACGCCATCCTTTGAGGCGGCGTCACGCAAAGCGACAAGGCAAGGCAACACGAACGGAAAGGCAAGTCGGACGTATGGAATTGGCAAAGCACATCAAAGAGCAGCGAGCACGACTGGGCATATCGCAGGAGGCGCTCGCCGAGGCGGTTTTCGTCTCGCGCCAAACCATCTCAAACTGGGAGACCGACCGCACCTACCCCGACGTGCAGAGTCTGCTTCTGCTGAGCGCGCTGTTCGACACAACAGTAGACGAGCTTATCAAGGAAGACGTGAGCAAGATGGAAGAAACCTGCAAGCACGATTGGGCGCTCATGCAACGCCTGGCCATCGGGATGACGATTTTCGCAATACTAGGCATCGCAGCATTCTTTGCAGCGTTTCAAGAGCTACGCGCCGACTGGGGCTGGCACAGCGCCCCAACATTCGTGCTGGCAGTGGTGCTCTACGGCATCGCATTTGCCCTAGCCGTATGGTGTGACCGCATCAAGAAGACCCACGACCTCGTGACCTACAGCGAGATCGTCGCCTTCTCCAATGGCGAGCCGGTCGACCGCGCAAGCAAGCGCAGCCTCAGCGCCCGCAAGAACCGCGTGATTGAAGCCGTCGTCAAGGTCGCCTTCGGGGCCAGCGTCGGCGCAATCCTAGGATTCATCGTCTGCAGCGTGTTTGATGCGGTGGGGTAACAGCACGGAAAGCCACGGTCACAACAAAGGGCAGGTCCGTCCCACAAGCCACGGCGCGAGACCGCAACAGTCGCCCGCTCCTGCAGTCCCTCAACACGAGCGGCTCAGGGTAAGTGCCGAGCCCCTCCACAAGGCCGCAACTTCAAAATCACCGCGCGTCCGCCCTTACAGCCGCTTGCTCCCGCCTAAAACGTACCAGCTCGACGCCAAGGTTCCAAGCGGGCACAAGCCACAGGTAGAAAGCAAAGAACACGCTGGCAGGCGGGGCGCCGACCGCAGCGAGCGGCACAGCGCAGGCAATCGACCACGGCACGAGCGCCGAAACAACGACGGCGGTGTCTTCAAGCTGCAGGGCGAACTTGCCCGCATCGGGCTCGCAGCCTCGCGACAGCTGATGACCTAGCATGATGGTCAGCGACTGGTTGCAGCACACAACCGCACACGCCGTACTCGCAAGCAGCACCGCGGCAAAGGAGCCGAACCGGGCCGCTATGTTTGCCACAGAGTCGTGCACGCCATCGAGCATGTGCGTTTGCTCGAAGATGCCCGCATAGGTAGACGACACAAGCACGATTGCAGCGACAGCGAGCATCGAAACGATGCCACCGCCCGCCATGAGACTGGACTGCCCGGGCAAGGGACTGAAACCCATCACGCATGCAAGGGCCACACCCGGGACATCCATTCCCTGACAAACACAGGCAAGCACGGCGGCGGAGACGGAACCCGCAGCCAGGACGATCCATACATCGAGACGCAGAAGAGAGAGCCCCAGCACCAGGATGGCAGGCATGAGCTCCCACGGCGTGAGGTTGAATCCGGTGGCAATCTGGGTGGAGCCAACCGCTTTTTGCCCCGACAACCCCGCAATCGAGCTAGCATCGGCCCCTGCGTCCATCAGAACTCCCATGCCCAAGAACAGCACACATGCCAGCACAAACGGTATGAGCGATGAGCGCACCATAGCAGGGATGTTGCTGGGGACGCTCGTTCCCGTCAGCGTAGCCACAAGCAACGAACTGGTGGAAACAGGCGAGCATCGATCGCCAAAATACGACCCCGAAAGAACAGCCCCGCCCGTAAGCAAGATGGGCACCCCGGCATTGGTCGCAATGAACGCGCAGATCGTTCCCATGGTGACCGCTGTGCCAAACGAGGTGTCCGTAAGAAACGACATAAGACAGCACAGCAAAAACGTCGCCAGCAAGATGACCGGCCCCGAGCACATGCCCGAGGTAATACCGACGATGTAGACGATGGTACCGCTCGCGCGCCACATCGCCGTAAGAACTCCGATAAAGAGAAACGTGACGAGGATCTTGCCCACCGTATGAACACTTGACAGTGCACCGCGTGCCATATCCAGCCAGCTGTGACCCTGCGCTGCCCCATACCCGAAGAACAATAGCGCACCCCCGAGCAAGGGCCACACCGTTGGCACCCCGAGAAGCGAGCATGCCAAAAGCGTCACTACAAACACGCCGAGAAGAGCCGCCGCCATTGCCCCGTCCCTCCCTAATTGTCACCCCACAATCCAACATACAAGCCCGGTATGATAACCTCAACAAACAACAATGCCCAGCCTTCTCGTGTCCAAAAAGTGTGCCTTGTACCAGCTTTTTTGCTCCACTGCCATCTACCTGGCGATACAAGGGGTCATCGTAATCTCGTCCCATTCTTCACGTTCTTTTCAGGTGCAAGTCAGCGTGTAGGGGACTAGACTGTAGTCGCTACCCACAGCTCAAACGACAAGGCGACCGCAGCATGAATGATGTTCCCATACCCTCGTTGCCCCTCTTGGGCGACGAGCTTGATGACACAGCCCTCCGCGCGCTCTACGAACGCGAGATGGCAGGCCACGACTTCTCGTACTACAGCCGCGGCGCCTATGCGAGCGGCCTGCACGAGCGCGCGCCGCAAAGGGTCATCTCGGGCGCGTCGGATTCTTCGATGCAATTCGAGCCCGTCATGCCTGCTGTGTCTGTCGCCGACTCGCGGCCTTCCGCCCGTGGCCACAATAGGCGCAGACTCACCTTGATCAAGTCGAGCGCCTCAGCAACCGCGGCGCCGAGCGCGGGTGCCAGCGCGGATGCTACCGCCGGCCCCGCCGACCACAAGACCCATCTTACTTTCTCCCGCTCCGGCACCCACAGTGGACAGGCGGCAGCATCCGGCTCCCCTGCGGCAGCCCCGGCCAAGCCTTACAGCAAGGCGCTCGACGGCCTACGCGCCATCTGCGCCATCGGAGTCATCTTCTACCACATGAACATGAGCTGGTGCCAGGGCGGCCTTCTGGGCGTCACAATCCTTTTCGTGCTCTCGGGCTACCTGGCCACCTCGGGCCTGCTCAAGGAATTCGCCAAGAGCGGCACCATCAACGTCATGCGCTACTGGGTGCGCCGCATTTGGCGCCTCATGCCCACAGTCATCGCTTTCGTGGTCGTAACGTCCCTGCTCATGGCCATATTCAACCATGCCCTGCTGACCAAGATGCGACCAGACATAGTGCCGGGCATCTTCATGTACATCAACTGGGCAAAGATTTTCTCAAACGAGTCGTACTTCGCTGCCGCCGGCGCGCCCTCGCCGCTCACGCACTTCTGGTCGCTGGCCATCGAGGCGCAGTTCTACGTGATCTGGCCCCTCGTTTTGCTGGCGGCCCTCAAACTGAAGACCCCGCGCCGCGGAATCCGCATCGGCCTCATCGTGGCCACGCTGGCATCTGCTGCGCTCATGGCATATCTGTACGTGCCCGGTGAGGACCCGTCGCGTCCCTACTACGGCACCGACACGCGTGCCATGAGCCTGACCATCGGCTGCTGGCTGGCGTTTGTGCTACCGTTTGACAAAACGGTCCGCATTGATGCACGCATGCTTTCCACTGGCAAGAAAGCCCTGGTCAACGTGGGCGGATGGGTCTGCACGCTCGCCCTTGTCGCCATGATGCTCTTCACTGAGGGGTACACGTCGTTCTCGTATTACGGCGGCATCCTCGCCTGCTCGGTCATCACCGTGGGTGCCATCGCCGCCACCGTGCCGCAGGGCACCGTGCTGGCTCGCATCCTTTCCGTCAAGCCGCTCGAGTGGATCGGCAAGCGCTCCTACGCCATCTACCTGTGGCATTTCCCCATCCTGGAGCTGCTCAATAAGCGCAACTCCACAACGCCCCTGGCCTGGTGGGTCGTCCTGCTCGAGCTTGCGCTCATCTTTGTGGTCGCCGAGCTCTCGTACCGCTTCATCGAGATGCCCTGGCGCAACGGCGTTCCCAAGCGCAAGCGCCGCGGCAGCAAGGTCGAACGCGCCCAGCTTAAGGCCGCGGGCAAGGAATACAAAGAAGAGAAGACCACCCCGCTGCAGGACCTCGTCACCTTGGTGAAGCATGCCCCCTTCGTGACGGCGGCGTGTGGCGGCCTGATCGTCGCAAGCGTCGCGTGCTGCGTCGCTATCCCACCCGTCACCGTCAACGGCGACAACCCCGAGGACAAGGTGCTCACCCAGGCGTCGCTGCGCAGGCCCCTGGCAGAGGGCACATACGACGTGGTGCTTATCGGCGACTCGGTCTCGCTAGGAGCAAACGCCCAGCTCAATGAGATGTTCCCGCAGGGTCTCATCGACTCGGCGGGCGGACGCCAGTGGTTCGAGGCGCTCGACACCTACATCGGCTACCGCGACGCGGGCGTAGTGGGCGACACGGTCATCTTTGGCGTGGGCACCAACGGCCAGCTGCTTGATGACGACATTGACGCGATGATGGCCGAGATTTCGCCCGACAAGCATGTGTGGTTCATCACCGTGCGCGGACCCGCAGCCAACTACCTGCGTTACAACGAGGCAATTTGGCGCGCTGCCGAGCGATATTCCAACGTGGGCGTCATCGACTGGTACGGCGCAAGTGAGGGCCACGACGACTACGTCAGCGACGACGGCATTCACCTGAACGGCGAGGGTCGCAACGTCTACGCCAACCTCATCTACACCACCATCGACTACAAGCCCCTGCGCCACGAGGACCCCGTGTACCCGGTGACGCTCGTGGGCAGCACCGCCTGCATGGACGCAGCCGAAAGGCTTGCAGCGAACCTGCCGCAGTGGATGATCGACGTGGCCGACGTGCGCGACATCGCCGCCACCGCCGAGCGCATCAAGCTGTACAGCGACCAGAAGGTACTTGGCCCCGACGTGGTGGTGAACGTCGGCAACCTCAAGCCTTTTACGGCAAACGACCTCGAGCCGCTCTACGACGCGCTTGTGGCAGACGGAGACACCACGCGCAGGCTATGGGTCATCAACGGCCGCTCGGCGGGGTCCTGGTGCCAGACGAACAACGCCCTGGTCGAACAGTTCTGCGACAAGCACGCAAACGTCCAGCTCATCGACTGGTACGGCGCAAGCGAGGGCCACGACGAGTACCTCACCGAAGACGGCGACCACCTAACCCAGGAAGGCATCAACGCCTATATCACCTGCATAATGGAGTCGATGGGGGTCTAAGGCTGGGTCGGGCATAAGGCGGGGTCGCACATAGAGCGAAGTCGCACGGCGGCATATTGGGACTTCACGCGCGCCCCTGCCTTCTCGGCTAGCAAGTTTGAGGGGGCACGGGCCCTGTCACGCGCAACAAACGGTTGCTTGGCGTGCCTTCCCGCACCGCGCATACTGGGCGCAGCGAACACACCAAGCCGAAAGGAGCCATCATGGCATTCGCCGAGAAGCTCGTTGCGCTGCGACGCGCACACAACCTTACCCAGGAAGAATTGGCCGCCAAGCTCTACGTCACCCGTCAGGCCGTGAGCCGCTGGGAGCGCGGCGAGGTCACGCCGGGCATCGACATGCTGAAGCTCATCGCAGCCGTGACCGGCGAGCCGCTCCCCCACCTGCTCGAAATGCCCGAGCACTACTGCGAGAGCTGCGGGATGTACCTCACACCCGAGGACTGTGGAACCGACGCCGGGGGCCACAAGACCGACCATTACTGTAAGTGGTGCTATGACCAGGGGCGTTACACTTACGAGACCACCATGGAGGCCATGATCGAGGACTGTGCGCCCCGCTTGGCCGAAAACACGGGCATGACCCTCGACGAGGCGGTCTCCCTCATGGGTGCCGTGCTGCCCCAGCTCGAGCGCTGGCACGCGGTACGCGAAAACGAGGAGCGCTACGGAGCTGAAGCGCGCGAGCGCTATGGCGACGAGGCGGTCGACGCCATGAACGAGAGGCTCCTGGACATGGACCCCGCAACCTGGAACGACATGAAGAGGCTCGAGGGCGCTATTCTCGAGCGGCTCAAGAGTGCGATGGCCACGGGAGACCCGACCGGCCCCGAAGCCCGCGGGCTCGTGAGGATGCACCGACACTGGGTGGGCCTCAGCTGGGGCAACGAACCCGAACGCGACGCCTACCTGGGCCTCGTCCACGGCTACCTGGCCGACAAGCGCTTCGTCGCCTACTACGACGGGCCTTGCGGCGAGGGTGCGACGGAGTTCCTGGTCAAGGCAGTAGACGAGGCAAGGCTGGCGTAAGGGCCGCGGCAGCACTCGCACTCACTACACAACAAAGGGGGAGGACTCAGCCATTCAGCCTGGTCCTCCCCCATTTTCATGCTGCTATAACACGCAGGCCATTATCCGCCAGCTTGTCTTACTTGATCTCGGTCTTCTCAGCCGGGAACTCACCGGTGGCGGCAATCGTGCCAGCCAGCCAGCCAAAGGTCATGGCCGTGGCGTGGCTCACGCCGCCGATAGCGACGGGGTAGTCCTGCAGGATGCGGCCGCCCATGTTGTTACCGGCAGCGAACAGGCCCTCAATGGGCTGGTAGTCGTAGTCGACGACATTGAGCGTCTCGGGGTCCATCGACAGACCGCCCAGGCATACGAGCATGCCACCGGCGGTAATCTTAGTAGCGTAGAACGGCGGCTGCACGATGGGGAACATGCGCTCAGCCGTCTTGCCAAAGTCGGAGTCGACGCCTGCCTCGCACAGCTCGTTGTAGCGCTCGACGCTGGCCACGAGGTTGGCCTTGGCAGTCTCGTCGAGACCCAGCTTGTCGGCCAGCTCCTCAATGGTGTCCGCGATGGCGTCACAGCTCTGCTCCACCATCTCACGCGTGGCAACAGCGTACTTGCCGATGGTCATGCCGTAGCCGTCAAGCGTGGGGTCATCCTCGACGATGTGGTTGACCGAGCCGTGGGCGCAGTTCATCTTGCCAACCTGATCGGCATAGTTGTCGTCGAAAATCTGGATGCCGTACTCACCGGGCTGGCGATAGAGCTGCGTGGAGAGCTGCTGACCGGCAACGTCCTCGTTGACAAAACGCTGGCCGCGGGTGTTTGCCATGAAGAAGGCATCGCAGCCCAGAGCTCCACCCAGCGTGTGGGTCATCGGAGCGTGGGGGCCGTCCTCCATCTTGGCGCCAATCCACATGCCCATCTGCTGGCCCTCACCAACATTGGTGGGGTTGCCGGCGGCGTCCATGTTCATCCACACAGCGGGATACGTGCGACCGCCGCAGTAGTACTTCACCATGTTGGAGTTGCTGCCGTAATCGCCGGCGCACATGATGACACCCTTGGCAGCCGTGACCTTGAAGTACGTGCCGTCCACCGTCTGGGCGATGACGCCGTCGGCACGACCGGTTGTACCGTTGGCGACGCCGTCACGCGTCAGCTGACGAGCCCAGCAGCTGAAACGGAACTCGGCGCCGGCAGCAAGAGCGGCCTGGTAGTTCTCCTCGAGGATGCCGCCCTGGTCGGGCACAAAGGTGCACGTGGCCTGCGGGTACGTGGGCGAGAACTCCTTCGAGGCGTCAAAGTCCTCGGGCACGGGGAAGTGCGTACCCTGGATAGTGATGTCGTCGGGGTTGTAGCTCGTCGCCGTGTTGTCGATAAAGTCGATCGGCTTGGTGGAAGCAGAGAGGAGCCAGTCAAACGCAGGACCCGAGTACTCAGCCCACTCGTTCCAAATGCGCTCGTCGGGACGGTAGCCCATCTCCTTCATCATCGCGTTGATAGCGGCGCGCGGGTCGAAATCCATGCCGTTTTCCTGCTGAATCTGGCTGTTGTACACGCCAAACTGGCCAGAACGGTACTGATAGGACTCGGCCTTCTCGATGACAACGACCTTTGCACCGGCCTCGGCGGCAGCACGTGCAGCGCACAGGCCAGCAACGCCGCAGCCGACAACCACGACGTCGGCATCGACGGTCTCGGAGATCTCGTCATCGGAGATGGGCTCGGGAGCGGTCAGCCAGCTCGTGTCGGTAGGAGCGGTGCGCATGTCATCGGTCGTAGACGAAGAAAAGCCGCTCTTGCCAGGCTGCTCGGCCGCACCGTGGCCGCCGTCCTCGGCGGGAGCCGCAGCCTGCTCGGCCAGAGCCGCGCCAGCAATACCCGCCATGGCGGCAACGCCCGCAAGACCAGCGGAACCCGCGATAAAGTTGCGACGAGAAACTGCAGTCATACTAGTCCTCTTTTCTACTTTGCCAGCTATCCCCATTGGGCGCTGGCCCCCTTGCCGCATTGCCTGCGGCTTGATTTGCATCATGGTCCCGACTAGAGTGACAATCAAATCGAATTCGCTTATCAGTTTATAAGTTTTGCCTTATACTTCCCGATAGACGGCTTTTGCAACAAGCTGCGATGGGCTTGCGGCAATGGGGTCACACACAGACGCTATAGGTCCGCTCAATGTCATAGGTCAGCTTGATGTGGTAGAGGGGCTGTGCCGGGATTGCACTACAATCCGCAATTGGCACGCGACAGAAATGGGGGGCACGTGGACAGGCGGGTGGAAACGTTCCTGCAAGTTGCAGAAAACGGCAGCTTCTCCGAGACGGCACGTAAGCTGTTCATCAGCCAGCCTGCCGTGACGCAGCAAATCGCCTCTCTGGGCGATGAACTCGGCGTGCGCCTCTTCGAGCGCGACGGTAACCGCATGATGCTCACCACCCCAGGACGCGTGGCCCAGGCGCACTACCAGCGCATGCTCAACGAAGAGCAGGCCCTCAAACGCGAGCTCGCACCGTGGTCGGCCCGTCGGAGCTTCACCATAGGCTGTCCAAGCGGCATGATTGAATATGACGAAGCACATTACTCCCTAGTTCTGCGCATCGCCATGAAGTGCTTTCCCGATGCCGACGTATGCTCCATCAAGCTGAGCAACCCCTCACAACACTTCCGCGTACTCGCAAACCACGAGGCAGACGTCATTGTCTCGGGAGTCGAGAGCACGCAGGAGGAGCATGGCGATGCCATCGAGTACCGAATCCTGCGTGCGATTCGGCATTACGTAGTCTGTCGTCGCGACGACCCCCTTGCAAAACAACCGCTTGTTGAGATTGGCCAGCTTGCAGGCCGTGTGGTGTACACCTTCGATAGCGAGGCGTTTCCCAACGCACTGCTACAGGTATTGACTAAATCTGATGGCCCGCAGCCGGCACTGCGCCATCAGCAGTCACTGGCAGGTGTGCTCCCGCTCATCCAGGCTGGCAGAGGCATCACTATCTATGCCCAAGATATTCCGCTGCCCCAGGACCTCGTGCTCGTGCCGCTTAACTTTGCGCCGAACATCCATGTGGGCCTTATATGGTTGAAGGGGTCGCAACCACAGGGGCGTGCCTTCAACAGCTTTGTGGATCAAGTCGCCCAAGTATTTCTGCCTGAGCGAAAAGAAGAGAAAACACTGCGGCGCGAGCGGGCAAAACAGGCGCGAGCCAATGTGAGTGAGGCGGAGCGAGCGCGGCAGAGCGAAGCTGTATGCGAGATGCTGCTCGGGCTGCCCGAAGTTGGAACCGCACGCGTCGCCGCCTGCTACTTGGCGCATGGAGACGAGCTTGACCTGGGCAGGTTCATGCAGGCCTTCGTTGCGAATGAAAACGGGCTCGACGGGACGACCGATGCCACCACCGACACCGACAGTGCTGCCCAAACCTCAGGCAGGCCGGGGACACAACACGGTTGTGGCAAGTACGGATCACTTGATGACCGCAGGAAGATTCTGGCCACATCGGATGTGGTACTCCATGCCGGGCCCGAAACAGCCAGCATCTCCCAAAGCCCCGCCCGCAGTGTTGCCCTGCCCATCACCCTACGTGGCCCCAGACTGGCATTCGTGCGGGTGGATGTCGCCGAGCTGGCCAATCTGGAGACTCTTCCCCGCTGTCTGCGCGAGCCTTCGCGCCCTCTCGAGGCAGTGCCCGCCGAGCTTGCGCACCGCGTAATCGACCCCGCTGACATCGACGTTGCCATTTTGCCGGGTCTCGCCTTCGACACGCACGGCACGCGCCTGGGCTACGGCGGTGGGTATTACGATGCCTGGCTGGGAGAGGTTTACGGCCCGGGAGACACAGGTAAATCCGGAAAGCGGAGCGGCAGCGCCCGTCGTTCCACCTCGAAAGCACTCTCTCTCCATCGACCCTTCCTCATCGGTGCCTGCTTCGACTGCCAGCTTCTACCACCCGCCGCCACCCTGCCCCGCGAGCCCCACGACATCGCGATGGACGCCGTGGTGACAGCGGGCGGGATGCTACAACTTAACTAGCCAGCCCTTCCGGCTCCCCGCCCTCGGCCTCGCACACAAAAGGGGGCCGCTTCGCAACCGAAACGGCCCCTTCTTCCACTGTGCGAGCAACAGGTTGAAGAATCCAACGTTTTTCAGGCACTCACGCCGTTGAAACGTTAGAAGTCTCAACCTGTCGCTCGCAAAAGTATTCCAGGGGCATCACTGGCGATTGTGCACGGCCTACCCTCGCCGCATCACGCCACGTCAACGCAATGGACTGCTATTCCCCCTCGGCCACAGCGTCTTCCTCTGCACCAAGCAGCTCTTCCAAGACGTTACGCTCCTCCTGAAGCACGCCCGTCGTAAGGTGGCCAAGGCCCTTATAGAAGTCAGTCCGGGAGAAACGATCAAGGTCGGCCAACATCATGGGCGTCCAGCTAAGCAGGTGGTCTTCCAGGAAATTGCGCTGCTGCACGGCATAGGCAGCCGCCTCGTCCTCGTTTCCCGCACGCAGCGCCTCGGCAGCCTTGGCGCACAGAAAGCCTTGAAACTCCAGCTCAAGGGCAATGTGGTCCTCGGGGTCCGTCCAATCAGAGGCCTTGTCCTTGCCGGCACTGCGGTAGATGAGCACCACCTCGTCGCGCGCGTCCTGCATAAGGAGACGACGGCCGCTCGTATAGACGCTCTCGTAGGGGTAGGCGCACGAATACGCCGTGTTGCCGTGACCGATGAACGAGCGCACGTAATCAACGGCCAGCTCGGTCTTGGCATTCTCCCAGGAACTGCCCAGGTACTCGCGCATAAGCTTGTAGCCCAGGTTGATCTCTTTGTTGCCTGTACGCAGGGGGAATCGTGCCGTGCGCAGCTTCTCCAGCAGGGGCTCGTCCACCTCCACGCGATAGAGGCGCGCCAGGAGGTTGTACGTGGCCGCGCGGTCATCCATCATCTGGGCCAGCTCGTCGGTGCCGATGGCCTCGTTCTTCTCTGCTTCAGTTAGCATGGTTTTGCTCCTTAGGGGATGGCTACTGGTAAAGGGCCTCGTTATCAAGCAGCTCGCGGCCTATCTCGGTGATGAACCAGGCACCCGTCCACTCGATGGCCTCGATGCGCTCCAGGCGGTCGACAAAATAGCCTCCCAAACGGCGGGGGCTTCCGGACGCGGGATTGGCCCGGACGATGACATCGATTTCTTTCTTCGTCATAGGGCCGTCGGCCAGCTTTTCCAACAGCTCGCGATACACAGGCATGTAATATGCTTCATCCTCAAGCATCTGCGCTACATGCGCACGGGGGTCGTGCTCAGCGACAAGGTCAAGACCAGCTTGCGTTGTAACCCAAAACGACGGCCTCTGCGGCTCGGGCTCCGCACAGCTGTCGTCGAAGTCCTCCTCAGGCACTTCGCCGCCCTCGGGCTCCCCTACCAACCCAGCCTCCCCTGCCGGGGCTGCCCCTGCCTGGTCGCCCTTCTTTTCGACGACCTTATCCTGGGCATCATCCGAGGTCATCGCCGAAGCGTCCCCCTCTTCGGGCTGCACATAGGGCGTCCCGTCCTCGTTGACATGGTCGAGACCGCCCGCCTTCTCCAACAGGCCGCAAAGCACGGCAGGCTCATACACCGAGAAGTTCAGCTTTTGCCATGCGGTAACGGCGTTCAGCACCTCGTCCGTTGCACGACGATCTCGGCAAAAATCAAGGATGCGCATGAGCATCTTCGTTTGACCGGGCATCGTGTCTACCAGCTTGGCCAGCCGCTCGGCGTCGCTAGCAGGCGTTTCCTCATGCTCCTGGGCAAAATACTCGGCGGGGTTCGACGACGGCCCCGCAGGATGACGGCCTGCCGACGCCTGCTCCTCACAGGCTTCCTCGTCGAATGCACCCTCTTCTTCCACGCCTTCGAGGCGCTCATACTCCTCGTCTAGCAGCTCTTCCCACTCATTGTTCGCCATTCTGCCTTCCCCTCTCCCAAAAGAAGTCTCCCATTGCCGTTCTACAGAACAATCCGCCCCTCATGCGCCGCAGGCAGCTCCTCTGCATGCTCACGCACGTAGGTGCTCGGCCAAATTGCCGCGAGGCGTCCCTGCGGCCGGGCCGTGATGCGCTTGATTTCCATCCGCGCAGGCTCCGCATCGACAAGCCACTCGTGATCGAAGCGCGAAAGCACGCACACCTTGGTGCCAGAGCACAGAAGACGATCGAACACAACGCGCCCGTGGCCGAGATTACGGGCCTTGATGTCGGGGGGCAGGCGATCGTTGAAGCAGTCATGTCCCGGGAAAAATCCGTCTACCAGGCCACATGCAACCACGTTGTCCACATGCGTGCCATTCAGCAGCTCGTCGGTGGCGACAATAACGCCAGAACCGAGCACATGGCCAAGTGAGGGGTCAAGAGCCTGCGCTCGCTCCCTCGCTACTTCCTCACTGCTTGTCACTTCCTCAAACGCCTTTGCGCCCTCAAGTCCCGAGCGCACACAAGCCGCAAGATGGGCGGCCGCAGGAAATGGACACTCACCGGATGTCTCATGAAGGTCTGCAAGACCAAGCAGCGCCTCCGCCAGGCCGAACCCGCGATCGACAGCCCAAGAGCGCAGCTCTTTCCAAGCCTGGCTTCCCAGCAACGCGTTGTCAAAACCGCACCAGCAGCGCCACGCAAGCATGTCAGTCTTGTCAAGGGATATCTCTTTGAGACAAAGCTCCTTCTGAGCCGCATTGCGATTGGCATTCCGGGGATCACCACGGAACGGCTCGCCGACCGCCACGCGCCTGCACGCCACACCGCGTTCCTCCAAAGCTCGCACAAGACGCCGTCCCCATACTTGGTTGGGCACCACGGCCGCATAGTCTGCCGCCGAGGCGCCTTCCTCAGCGCGGGCAGCAATCCACGCGGCCACTCCCGAAATCTCATCGGCCGACGTAGGCCACACCACATTGGCCAGCTGTGGTGCGCTCACAGGAACATCTCCCAGGTCAATGACGACGGTCTCGCCGCCACGTCTGTCGACGAGACCGTCTAATCCCTGGGAGAAGGGATGTCGTTCATTGCCCGCACCAGGATCATCAACAGACCCACTTGCCACCAGGCAATCGTTTGCGAGCAGGTCAAGCAGGCGTTGGGAGGACTTGGTCATGGACGAATAGCCGTCCGCCAGAACATAGCGCTTTCGAGGGGCCTGCACGCCGGAGCCAGACTCAAGGTAACCACATGCAAGATTGGCCGCCTCGCAGGCCAGCATGGCACCTTGCTCGGACATCGAAGCCCTTAGGAGCTCCAGCGTGTCCATCTCTTCCACACTAATCAGCCAGTTCGGGTCACGATCGTCCAGATCGACCAACCCTCGAAACAGGAACTTCGACAGTTCGCGCAGGCGACGCGGCTGAGTGCCGAGAGTCTTGAGGTCCTCCTCAAGAGCTGCCTCCTCGAAATCCAAGACGATACGCGGTCGACGTCCCGTGAACGCAGTCGCCTGCTCGTTGCCCAAAACGTCACAGGCGACTTCCAAAACGCCCTTCACCATAACGTCGTCGGCACCAAGACCCGCAAGCACTCGCCGCACATACGCGGCCTGCGATTGACGCGCCACCGCAAACAGGATGTCCTCGGCAGGCACACCTGAGCGCACCAACTCGGCGGCAGCAAAGGCAAGGGCATACGTCTTACCAGTTGCAAAACCACCGTGGACAACCACGGCACCCGCGCCACCCAATACAGCCTCGGACACCCTGGCTTGGCCATCAGTTGAGCACACCCCAACCTGGCCTACTCTCATTCCATCCGCATCGTGCATGATGTCCTCCGTCAGCTTCCGCCGCGCGCCCCTCGGCCCGCAGCCTTGCCTCCAACTTGCAATGCAACTCGTGTTTCGCTCACGAATACTGCCTTACAAGTCCGCATACGTCATCGTATCGGGAACATGACATCATACAAAAACGCAGGTAGATTGATAATTATCTCTAAGAAGAGCCGCTACTCTACTCCGCTAAGCAGATCTAAGAGTTCTTGTTGAGAGTGCACGCCGAGCTTTGCGTAGATGTGCTGTCGGTGCGACGAGACCGTGCTGTGCGTGAGCACGAGCTCCTGCTGAATGTATGCAGCGTCGCGCCCCTTGGCGAAGTACATCATGATCTCGAACTCGCGCTCAGACAGACCCGAACGCTGGGCCAGGGCACGGCAACGCTCCTGGAACGGACGGCGCACACGGCGCGGCATGACGTCCAAAGCATGGGCAAGAGAGCGCTCCGGAAAGATATAGGCAAACATGATGTAGACGCCCAGGGTGCAACAAATCGCAAGCAGATACGTGATCTGAACTCCCGACGTCACCATCGCCCCGCTTCGCCACAAGCCATGCGCCAAAAGCCCACCGAGCAGAGGCCCGAGTGTCCAGCCGATTCTAACCACGGCATAATACCTGGTAGAAAGCTCGCGATGTACTCGACCAA
>USJP01000004.1 GCA_900555105.1 uncultured Coriobacteriaceae bacterium
GGGGCCCCAACGAGTGATCGCACGCCAATCACGCCAGCTCGATGTCGATGATGTTGCGCACGGGGGCGTTGGAGACCGTAAACGAGAGACGACGGCACGTCACCTCATTTAGGTAGTCTTCCTCGTTGCTCGCATACAGCAGGTACGGGATGTGCGTCGTGAACTCGGTGTCCTCCAACAGGCTGATGTAGCCCGTGGACTCATCGATGGTTTTGTTGGAGGTTGCCCAAAGATCCGTTTGGTATCGCATCGCCCTGATGGCCCCCTCAGGCACGAGCTTTGCCTCGGTAAGCAAGAACCCCCCAGCCGTCGAACCTTTGTTTTTCATGCCCAAGCTCAAGCACAGCACGCTCTCAATGTCATCGTGCTCCGTTCGCTCAACTTGAGAAGGCGCCAAGGCATACCGCTCTATGTACTCGCGGCGGGACATGACCCGGGCGTCCTGAACGCTCACTGAGTATCCCGTCGTGGCCTCATTGGCATACGAGAGAAACGCGCCGTCAAGGTCGACCCACTCTCCCATGGCATGGTGCGTCTCAGGATACTCAAAGGCATTGGCGTTGATCCACCAGATACGCCCAGCGAGAACGGCGACGCCGACGGCGCCGAGGCAGCCCGCGACAAAACGACGACGCGAGACCCTGGCGTTCGCACCTGCGCCGCCCTTTGCCCTAACGCTCATCGTACACCCCCTTCGCAAGCACTTCGTGCCCGTCGATATGCCCTTCCGCCAGGTGCCAGATCTCGTCCGACAACCCTTGCAGCACGTTTGCGTCATGACATGCAAGAATGACCGTCGCCCCACGCCCACGAGCCTCTTCAACCTCGCGACGAACCATCTCGACGCCGCCGCTGTCCAGGGCATTGGTGGGTTCGTCGAGCATAACGATGTCGGGCGTCTCCATAAGGGCCGCCGCAATACCGAGACGTTGCTTCATACCGAGAGAATACTTGCGGTAGTGCCGCTTGTCGGCAGGATCAAGCCCGACTCTCTCGATCCAACCGCGAATCTCATCTGCGCCAAGCTGGCCCTTAATCGATGCGAGCATGCTCAGGTTTTCGAAGCCAGAGTAGCCGCTGAGAAACGTCGGGCCTTCGAGCAGCAGCCCCAGACTTGGCGGAAAGGGGATATCTTGACCGACTGTTTTACCGTTCACGTCGATGGTTCCAGAAGACGGCCTGACCAACCCTGCGACCATCCGCATGAGCATGGTCTTTCCCGACCCGTTGGGCCCGGCGAGGCCCGTTACCTTGCCGGGCTCAAACGTCATACTCACATTGCTGACAGCCTCAGCGCCTCTAAATGCTTTACTTACGCCGTTCACATGTATCATGAGAGCGCCTCCTTCCCAAGCACGTCATGCCTCGCGAACGCAGCCCCACCGACAAACACGGCGGCGGCACCAACCAGCACAGACAAACCGATTCCCATCGCCGAATCAACGCCCGCATGAATCACCAGGGCGCTGCGGGCAATCATCAAATAGTTGCCCAAAGCGAAGTCGTTGAGATAAAACGCCGAAAGAAAAAGAATTGCCGCGGTGACCGCAAACGCCGCAAGAGGATTGACATTGACCGACACAGCAAGCTGCACAAGGCACAACGCGCTCAACGCAACGGGAATGCCTGCAATGAACAAAGGCATCCCCTCTCCGCTTGTAAGAGCGTCGCTGTCTCCAGCCACGAAAAAATCCAGCAGCTCCGGAGCGAACTGAGACAAGACAAGACTAGCCGTTCCACCGCTTGCGTAAGATGCGATCAAGCAGACCGCAAACGCAACGAGGCAAAATGCCACTGCGCAGATGACGACCCACAGGCACTTGGCAAACCACCACGCCCATCGACTTTGCGCGGCGACACATTGCTTGACACCCACACCCTCTAAGTTGCGCACCGGGTAGCCCAACGTCACATAGGCCCCCATAAGACATACGCACAGCCAAGCCGCCGGAATCTTGAAGTTCTTGTCATGACGGGGGTCGTACTCTCCCATCCCCCCAAACAGGCTCGCAAGGCAATCCGTAAAACTCAGGCTTTGAAAGTCCCCATTTGGTTGAAGTGTGCGAAAGAAGAAAAGGGTGATGAGCAGGCAAAAGAGCAGGACGGATACTCCGAGCACGATAGCGGTTCGCCTCGCCTCGGCCTTTATGTCGCACAACACCAAACGCGCAACTGCCCCAAGGCGGCTCATAACACATCGGCCTTGCGTCTGAAGTAGGGAACGACGATTGACACGACCAACATGAGCACGGCACACGCCAAGGTTGCCCACCAATAGCAGTAAAAGTTATCAGGCGACCCTTTGAGCTGGTCAAACAAGGTGATGCTCATACCGAAGTGCTCGTAGCCGTTCAAGCGCATGGCCACAAAGAGGTTCTCCCCCACATGTTTGATAAGAAGGAGAGCGATATAGGGCACGCAGATGAGCACAACGCGGTTGGCCCAAACGGTCGCCAAACTCATAACCATCGTCGCCCACAACCCGCACAGCACAAAGTTGACGACGAGTTTGAGGAGGACATACAGCAGCGGGGCTGAGAAAAAAACGTTCGCAAACAAATCGGTCGGTCCCATGTCTATGTACATGGCATCAGTGACGCGCGGCATGTATGCAGGCAAGAAACATGCGACGATAAGAAGGTTGACGATGAGCGGAATGGTGGCCAGCAGGCCGGCGCTCGTGAACACGGCGCAATAGCGCGCCTTGTAAAACTCCCCACGCGTTGAGCGCGTGAGAACCTGCGCGACATAGCCGCTCCGCACATCCGATGCTAAAGACCAAGCGTATCCCATAAGGACCAACAAGGGCAGCACCACAAAAAAGAAACCGGCTGCCGGATTTGCCCCTCTCAAGGGGAGCCAGTTGTTGAAACAGGAAAACGTGGTGTGATAGTAGTAGCTTTCATTGCCATACTCGGCAATGACTCGCTGCCAGTGACCGACATACGTGTTGACCTGGTACAAAGCGGCGGCAACGGCAAGCACGGTCAAGACGGCCATGGAACCCCTGAACCATGGGTTGCCCAAAGCCCTGCGCATCTCGTTTTGTAACAATCCCATTCTCAGTCCCCTCCCTTCGATAACAGCGGCTTCAGGTAAAACCTGTCAAAGATAGATGTACACACCAAGAAAGCGTCGGCAAGCCTGTCTTCCTCGCCGTCTTCCAGCGAGAAACCCAAGACGACGTGCGCTGTTTCGCCTTGGAGCAAGTCGATCTCTGCCTTCTCGTATGCACCTGATGTCTGGCCGTTTGCTAGCCATGTGCACCAGACAAGTCTTTCCGCATTGCCCCCAAAGGGGGTCGAGGTACAGATATCAAATCCATGCATATTAAGGACGACACCGTTTTCGGGAGCAGCATCTTTGTCGTTGTTCCACCATAGGTCGTGCTCAACGGCATCGATGTTTGTTGCATCAAGGCGCACGACAAGAAAAGGCTTGCTCCCGTCGTGAAACAGGCTGTTCGTCTTTCCGAGGTCTCCTTCGGCTTCAAGCGCCTCGGGGTATGAATCATAGAGAACGGCGCTTTGGACCGTCAGTTCCACGTCGCCGTACCATTTCACATAATTGCATTCTTTACCAATCTCGCGATACGTGATGGTCATGGGCTCGCCGGCATTGACCGACCGCGTTGAATCCTCGAACAACTGCGGCTCGTTTGCCTTGTAGATTGCCTGACTCAAGTAGTATCCGCCAACGCATAGCGCAATAACCAGGACAATAACCGCCGCCGCGATCAACTCGCCCCGTCGCGAGCGTTTTGCAGGCATGTGCACCCCCTTTTGACAACTAGGGCGACATTGCGTGCCGCATGCAATGTCGCCCTTAATCCATCAAGAAGCATTAGCGCCAGCCGTTATTGATAATCGATCCATTGCCTGCAAAACTATCGGGGCTCCACACACCTGTCACATAACCAGGAAGAGACCATTGATAAGCGGTGAGGCGTACCAAATCGTATCCGCACTCTTTGAGGTCCGTTTTAAGCAGGAGACGCTCCTCTTCATCACTGCGATACAAGATACCAAACCCGTTGACAGTCAGAATCGACCCGTCTGTCCAAGAGCCACTCTCGTAGTCGAATCCTTCTCCATACACCTTGCACTTGTCGAAAGAAATATCCGTCGGGTAGATGAACAACGGCGACGTTTCTTCCTTCTGCTCACCTGCTGTACCAGCGGTCATCCCAGCTCCACCTACACTGAGGTCGAAATGGAAATCGGTATCGACGTGATGGTACGGTTCGATACCATCGTCTGCCATCGCAGGAACGGCGACACCCATTCCCATCACGAGCAAAAGAGACGCGACCGCCATTCGAACAGACCTTGATTTAAGCAGCATAAGTTTGTCCTTTCGTCCAAGGGGCAGTTGATGTGAGGATGTCCGCCTTTCCACCGCTCCTTTCTCTCGGGCGAACGTCCACGCTGACAAGCTTATGCTTATGAAAATCTCACCTCTGTAGACAAAAGGCTTACATTGTGTCTACAGCGTTTACCTGGATGTTTATATGCCTATCCAACTCGTTTTGGGTCAAACTCATCCCAAAGGAGTCGCAAGAGATGATGTCGAGTTCTAATCCCCAGCTTTGCAAAGGCACGCCGACGCATGCTATTGGCGGTTGAAAGAGAGTATGACAATTCCTCTGCAACTTGCGCCATGGAGCTTCCTTGAGAAAGAGCGACAGCCACTCGGACTTCGTCTGGAGTCAGTCCCTTACCAATCAAGAATCCTTCAAGGCGCTCCATGCTCACATTGGGCAAATCACGTCCCTCTTCATCCATCCCCGCCCAGGCGAACAGGCAGCATGCAGCCCCCGCAAGCATGCAAAGGAACGCGCGCAGCATCGCAATCACATCCGGGTTAACTGTATTGTCAAACTCGCACAGCTTCGTTGCTCCCCATATATTCGTGGCATACACCGCTACGCAGCATCCCATTGCCGCCGCAATGCAGCCGCAAAGACCCCTCTTTCCCAGCGAATCCGTGCACCCTGGACCTTCACCACGCTGCAGGATACGCACCGCCACCAATATGACAAGGCCCACAAGCAGGCCAAAGCACAATCCCCTTGCCCATATGAGCAGGCAGGCACATCCGATAGCAATGCCGCATATGGACCACTGTGCACCATTGCGTCTCAGCACGTGCAACATCGCCAGATTGAACAGAGCGAGCATCACCAGGCCAGTGGATTGCAGGGAGTCAAATGCAGTGGCACGCCATGTCTCTTCCCAAACGAAAGCAACACCAAAACATGCCAGCGTTGTAACTGCGTAAGCATTCCCAGCGCGCACATTTCCGATGTGCATCGGTGCACAATCAACCCCACTCGCAAGAATCGCTCCGGCGATTACCGCAAGCATTGACACAACGCAGGCAAGCCACCGCGACCCTTCGGAGAATAAAGCAAGCAAAACAAGAGTCGACACGCACCCCACCGCGACGAGAACACCCCTCGTTGTAGCAGGTAGAATGCAGAAATCCCTTCTCATATATAGAACGCTGGTACAAACAAATCCGGCAACGGAGCAGAGGAGTCCCATGCGTTGCGGAAAATACAGAGTCGTCTGGTCGACGGCGATTCCCGATTGATACACCAAACAGCCTGCCGCAAAGACCACAAGCAAAGCAGCCAGACCATATGGCAATGCCCCACGCAACGGCGCATGTTGCCCTAACACATGTAGTACATGCGCACAGCCAGCCGCGAGCAACAAACCGGCTGCCGCAGAGTATGCCATGGTCCATGTTGAATCCCAGACGAACGCCAACCGTCCATAAGGCATGAGCAGCAGGATAAACAAGGAGACCGTGCCAACAAAGCGAAGTGTTTCCGCCACAAGACCTTTGGATATACCCGCCTCGCCTCGAGCAGGGCCCTCGCCCCTGAAACACACCCCGGCCTCCTCGACAGCACCGGAACAGCATGCCCTCTTCGACAATTCGGCGAGAAGCTGGTCAATTGTCTGATAACCCAGCTTCTTGCATATACGGCTTCTGTACGTACGTACGGTAGACGCTTGCATACCCAGCCTCTGCGCCACCTGAGCAGAATCAAGGCCGTTGGAGCAAGCCGTAAGAACCTCCAATTCCCGATTGGACAGCCCGGCCCCGTTTAGCAGGTGACGTATCGTTTCGTCAGAAAAACCCGTCTCGGAGCAACCGTTAGCAATATGGTCAGACCCCAACCGGGAAGGCGCACCAAGTCCCGCGCTGGCACGATGCCACAGCACCGCAATGGCCAAAACCGCAAGCAGACACAGGCCATGAACAGCAAGCATCACCAAGGCGCAGCCTTTGCCCATGGGGACGGCAAGAAGGCCGAAACGACATGCGGCACGGAAAGCGAGCTCTCCCAAACAGAACGGAACGAGGCAATGCATGCCACCAAGAGGTACGATTATTGAAGCAGCGGCAAGACTCAATGCGATGCAGGGCGTCGCAAGCAGACCGACCGGCATCGCAAGCGCGGCACCAACCGAAGTCCTCGTAACGCCCAATGCAAAAGCAATACCCGGCAACGCGATAAGAATAGCCCGAATGGCAGCTTCGTCCCTTCGCCCAAAAGACGCTCTGCCGAGGCAGACCACGTCCCCATTGTTCGCACTTAGAAGATCTTTAAAATCAATCGCCCGTGAAGGATTCACCTGAAATGCCGCCCCGCAAAGCACGGCGAAAATAAAGGCAAGCCCCTTCTCGTGATAACCAGCTTCGATACTAGCACCCGAAAGGTCGAGCACCCAGTCATACGGAACCCCTGATTGTTCTTGCAAAAGCAGGGCGGAAAAGTTCGGCGAATCCAACGCGACCGGCAATAGCAAGGCAAACAGTTCCAGCAATACTAAAAGAAAATTCAGCCCCAGTCCCACACCCAGACAAGACCACTTTATCTTTTCGTTACGACAGACGACTCGTACGACAGCGGTATGTCCAGCCCAGATGCCCAACAACAACCCAAACGCGACAAAGCCATAGGAACCGGAGTACATCCAACCATAAGCATCGCCATGGTTTCCCAACACGTAGGGTCCGCCCATCACGCAGGCAAACCAGAGACACCAAAGCACCCTCTGAGCGGTTTCATGATTCACGGCAGGCTCCTTTTCATTGATGAAAATCCTACCCTATCACTGCATGTGAGGCATCCTGTTTCGGAATGTGTCAGTCACATCCAACATTGCGCCTTTCACCGACCGATCGGGAGACTCAACCAACAGACAAAGCCTTTTTCATAGCTTGCATCGGTATGGCCCCATCTCCCCAGGCAGGCGTCACATGTGGTACCCCCGCCCACAGCACAACCACATATGGGCAGGAAAATCAGGCATTCGACGCATGTTTTGGCGATTCCCACGCCGCATTTCGCACTTTGGGGTTTATCCTTACGGTTTGCGGCACGTCGTCGCATGCGGGCACGCCGTCCGCTCCCCGACCAAGGAGGGCCAGCCATGATCGAGTTTTACAAGACCGGCCCTGAGGGCACCAAGCAGGTCGAGGCGCCCGAACCCGGTTGCTGGGTGAGCATCACCTGCCCCACGCCCGAGGATCGCGCCTGGCTGCATGCCAAGGCCGGCATCGTGCCCGAGTTCGTGCGCAGCGCGCTCGACGACGACGAGAGCTCGCACCTCGACTTTGACGACGACACGAACCAGACCCTCGTCATCGTGGACTGTGCCGCACTCGAGGACGCCTCCGACCTGGAGGATCCCTCCATCACGCAATACGACACCCAACCGCTCTCGGTGCTGCTGCTGCCCGAGTCGAACATGATCGTGACCGTGAGTCTCACGCCCAACACCACGATCGACGCCTTCTCCTCGGGACGCGTCCGCGGTCTTGACACCCGCCGCACCACGCGCTTCCTGCTGCAGCTTTTGCTCAACATCGCCCAGACCTACCAGAGTTACCTGCGCAACATCAACAAGCAGTTCACGCGCACCGAGAAGCTGCTGCGTAAGACCATGCGCAACGAAGAGCTTATCAAGATGCTCGGCTTGGAGAAGTCGCTCGTCTACCTGTCCACCTCGCTCAAGGCAAACGAGGTCACACTGGGCAAGATCCGCACGGGCCGCATCATTCGCCTGTACGAGGAAGACCAAGAGCTGCTCGACGACGTCCTCATCGAGCTGTCACAGGCAATCGAGATGGCGAGCGTTTCCACCACCATTTTGAACGGCACCATGGAGGCGTTCGGCTCGGTCATCTCCAACAACCTGAACATGGTCATGCGTACGCTCACCATCATCACGGTGGTGCTGGCCGTGCCCACCATCGTGTTCAGCTTCTACGGCATGAACGTCGAGGACCTGCCGCTTGTCTCCTCGCCTATATTCGCCGTGCTCATCGCCCTGGCCGTCTCCGTGGCAGTCGCGCTCGTCATCGTAAAGGCGAAGCTTTTCCGCTAAGCACGGCTCGGTGGACGCGGGCACTTTACTTGGCTAAAACCTATAAAAGTGGTTGCTTTTTCGTGACTTCGCCGATTATTCGCGATTTACCACGTCACGAAATATGCGAGTGCTAGCATTCTAGTGGCACCTAACCGCCCGAGAAAGAGGAGCACATGAGCCGCGCATTAAACTTCAACGCAGGCCCTGCGGCACTTCCGCAGGAGGTTCTTGCCACCGCTGCATCCGAGATGCTCGACTGGCACGGCACCGGTTTGTCTGTGATGGAGATGAGTCATCGAAGTTCAGCGTTCAAGCAGATCATCGACTCTGCCGAGGCGTCCCTTCGATCTCTGCTCGGTGTGCCCGACAACTACAAGGTCCTCTTCGTGCAGGGCGGCGGCACCACGCAGTTTGCAAGCGTGCCCATGAACCTCATGCACACCGGCACCGCCGACTACGTCCTGACCGGCACCTGGAGCAAAAAGGCCTTCAACGAGGCAAAGCTCTACGGCACGCCCCGCGCGCTCGCCACAAGCGAGGATCGAGCGTTCTCCTACATCCCCGACTGCTCGGACCTTGTTCCCAGTGCAGACTCCAGCTACGTCTACATCTGCGAGAACGAGACCATCGGCGGCATCGAGTGGAACGAGGCGAAGCTTCCCCAGACGGGCGATGTGCCCCTGGTAAGCGACGTGTCGTCGTGCTTCCTGTCGCGCCCCATGGACGTAAGCCGCTACGGCCTCATCTGGGGCGGCGCACAGAAGAACGTGGGCCCGGCCGGCGTCACCATCGTCATTGTGCGCGACGATTTGGTGCGCGAGGACGTCCATCCCGCCACGCCCACCATCCTGCGCTACAAGACCATGGCCGATTCCGGCTCGATGTACAACACGCCTCCTTGCTGGGGCATCTACATCTGCGGCCTGGTGTTCGACTGGATTGCCCGCCAAGGTGGCCTCGACGCCATGGCAGAGCGCAACGCCGCCAAGGCAAAGGTGCTCTACGACGTGCTCGACGCAAGCAAGCTCTTCCGCGGCATCGCCTCGCCTGAGTCACGCAGCCAGATGAACGTGACCTTTACCTGCGGAGACGCCGACAAGGACGCCGCCTTTGTGAAGGCCGCCACCGAGGCCGGCTTCGTGGGCGTGAAGGGCCACCGCAGCGTGGGCGGCATGCGCGCGAGCATCTACAACGCCGTGCCCCAGGAAAACGTGGAGGCGCTGGCCAAGTTCATGCGCGACTACGAAAGCGCAAACGCCTAAACGCGCGCGCATCGCGCGTATCGCACCGAAAAACAATAGGCGACCCGGCACGGCCGGGGGCGCCCCACACATACAGCGAACGGCAGGCACCCTAGCCCGCCCCACACGAAGGGATGATCTATATGCGTAAGGTCAAGACCATCGACAACATCACGAAGAAGGGCCTCACCGACCTGGGCGAAGGCTATGAGATTGTCGACGACATCAATGACGCCGAAGGCATCATCATCCGCAGCTCCTCTATGCACGAGATGACGCTGCCCCAGGGCATCGAGGCCATCGCACGTGCCGGCGCCGGCTTCAACAACATCCCGATTGAGCGCTTCGCGCGCCAGGGCGTCGTCGTCTTCAACACCCCCGGCGCCAACTCCAACGCCGTGAAGGAGCTCATGGTCTGCCTCTTCATGATGGCAAGCCGTGACGTGCTCGGCGGCATCAAGTGGTGCCGCGACCACGAGGAGGACCCGGATGCCTACGTGCATGCCGAGGCCGCCAAGAAGGCCTTCGTGGGTCAGGAGATCAAGGGCCGCACCGTGGGCGTCATCGGCCTGGGCAACGTGGGCTCCAAGGTCGCCAATGCCCTCGTTGACCTGGGCATGAAGGTCTACGGCTACGACCCCTACATCGCCGTGAAGGACGCCTGGCAGCTCTCCCGCGAGGTCGTGCGCCTCGACGACCTCAACGACCTGTGCGCCAGGAGCGAGTACGTCACCGTGCACGTGCCCAGCGAGCCCGACACCTGGGGCCTCATCGGCAAGCAGCAGATCGATGCCATGCCCGACGGCGTGAAGCTCTTCAACTACTCCCGCGAGACGCTTGTTGACGAAGACGCCGTGGACGCCGCGCTTCGCTCGGGCAAGATTAAGCAGTTCTTCACCGACTTCTGCACGCCCAAGGTGCTGCGCATGCCCAACACCGTCGTGACGCCCCACGCCGGCGCCGGCACCGCCGAGGCCGAGGAGAACTGCGCCGCCATGGCAGTCGCCCAGCTCAAGGACTACCTGGAAAACGGCAACATCACCAACTCGGTAAACTACCCGGCCGTCCACATGGGCGTGTGCCGCGACGCCGGCCGCATCGCGGCCCTGCACGCCAATATCCCCAACATGATCGGCCAGCTCACGGCTGCGCTTGCCGCCCAGGGCGTCAACATCACGCGTATGGCCAACGAGTCGCTCGGCGACAACGCCTACACCCTCTTCGACCTGGGCGAGCCCGCCACCGAGGCGACGGTTGAGGCACTGAAGGCCATCCCCGGCATGTATCGCGTAAGGGTGGTTAAGTAATGAACATCGTTTGCACTGACCTGGAAGGTGTGCTCGTTCCTGAGATTTGGGTTGAGTTCGCCCACGCGGCTAACATCCCCGAATTGACACGCACCACGCGCGACGAGCCCGACTACGACAAGCTCATGAAGTGGCGCCTGGGCGTGCTCGCCGAGCACAACATGGGCATCAAGGAGATTCAGCAGGTCATCGCCACCATCGAGCCCCTTGAGGGTGCCCGCGAGTTCCTCGACGAGCTGCGCGCGACGACGCAGGTCATCATCTTGTCCGACACCTTCGAGCAGTTCGCCCAGCCCCTCATGCGCAAGCTCGGCTGGCCCACCATCATGTGCAACACGCTCGAGGTGGCCCCCGACGGCCGCATCACCGGCTACAAGATGCGCTGCACGCCCTCCAAGCTCACAACGGTGCAGGCGCTGCATTCCTGCGGCTACGACACCATCGCCTTCGGTGACTCCTACAACGACCTGGGCATGATCGAGGCAAGCAAGGCAGGATTCCTGTTCCGCTCCACGCCCGAGATTCAGGCCGCACACCCCGAGATTCGCGCCTTCGACGACTACAGCGAGCTTCTCAAGGCCGTCAAAACAGCGCTGTAAGGCTCGCGCCCCTACTGCGCCATAAACCCTTCCAAGGCCTCGACCTGGTATTTCCTCGCCAGGTCGAGGCCTTTTTGCACAAAGCCGCCCGAGAAGCGCTCGCGCACGATGTGAGTGTAGCGTGCCTCGTCGGGGTCGGTGAACTTGCGACGCTGGCAAGCCAGGCAATCGAGGGCCTTCTGAGGCGCATCCACGCGACGCAAGAACGTCTCCATCTCGGCGAGCAGGCGCATGGCCGAGTGCGAGACGGAGTCCACGCCCCAGCCCGGCACGTCGATCTTCACGGTGCGCAGGTCATAGTGAGCCGCTCGCTTGAAGTTTGCCGCCGCCTGAATCTGTTGGGCGCCCGTGAGGTGCATTGCCGGCAAGCTTGCAAGCCACACGAGGAAGAGCTGGGCAAAGTACACGTCAGCCTCGTTGACCCCTGCCGGATACAAAGGGTTGAGGTCGAACATGCGCAGCTCGATGTGGCTCGTGTTGCCCGGACGCAGCGTGTCGAGGCCGTAGGAGCCGCGCGGCTTTACGCGCACGGGATAGTAAAGCTCGCTGGACTGACGAATGAGCCCCTGGTCAACGTATGCCTGGATGCGCGCAGCATAGGCTGCGATGCTCGAGTAATCCAAAATGGGCGTGAACTCGTTCCAATATCCCAGCTCACTGCAGCGGACGCTCCCCATACCTAGGTAGAGATCGTCGCCGAAGAGGGCTTCCTCGGCATAGGACGAATCGAGCAGCGGGCTCGCGGCCGTCACGGCGGTCATAATCCAACCAAAGGCCACGGCCTTCTGCGCTAGGTCGAGGTAGAACGCATCCTTGTAGGCGGCAACATCGGTCTCACCGGCAGCGACACAGTTCGCCTCAAGCAGCGCATCGGCAAACGAGAAGTTGAAGTGGATGCCGCTGAACGCCATCTTGTAGCGCCCATAGCGGTCGGAAAGGTACTGGCGGTAGACCGTCTTCTCGGCCTGCTCGTCGCAGAACTGCGCGATGGGAACGTCGTTCTCGTTTCTGATGTACGGTGGGTTCGAGAACGGCCAGAGCAGCTCGGGAGGCTCCATGGCAGCAAGTGTGCGCTGCTCAACCGCGTCGTAGCCAGCAAGCTCGGCCACGCATGCCTCAGGGCTGCCCGAGATACCCGTGTTAATCTCGCACTGTATCTCGGAAAAGTCCCGCACGATATGGCCGTGGCCACCGAAGGGGTTGGGCGTATGGGCGAGGAACCCCTCGGGCGTCACGCGCAGATTCTCGCGCTCCAACCCGAAATTGCCCTCGAAGAGGTGCGTCCGCACATTCTCGTTGTCCACATGCAGCATCGCAACAGCCCCTTCTGTACCCACGTCGCGCCTCGTCGCGCAAAAAAGACGCACGTTTGCGTTTTAAATCGAGCCCGCCCAGTATCCAAAGCAAGGTGCTCAACGTTTTACCAGCTAGATGGCTTACCGATGTACGGGCAACTCTAGCCAGTCAGATTAAAACGCAAACGTATCCTCTTTTTTAACCCGAACCCGAACTTTGGGGGCGCAGGATACCATGCGCGATGCGGCCGCACGCGGATTCTGCGCCCCAGACAACTCGAATTCCAGCTAGAACTCCAACTCCATAAGCTTGGCGAGGGCGTAGATGTAAATCTTAAGCGAGCGCTGGAGCAGCTCGACGGAAACGCCCTCGTCGGGGCCGTGCATGGAACCCACGAAGCTCGGGAACTCCTCGCCGGGCTCCTCGGGGCCGAAGCTCGCCGCGCAGGCGAACTTGCGCGCATACGTGCCGCCGCCCATGGTGACGGGCTCGGCCTGCTTGCCCGTGAACTCGTTGTACGCGCCGATGAGCGCCTGGATGGCAGGATGGTCGGGGGCCACATAGAAGGGCACCGCGTCAGACGTCAGCGTGAACACGCAACCATGTTTGGCCGCAAGCTCCTCGAGGATGGGCACCATGTGAGCCGTGGTGGTGGACTTGGGGTAGCGGATGTCGATGGTCTGCTCGATGCGGCCCGCCTTCTTGTGGATGGTGCCGCCGATGCAGGTAAGCGGATCGAAAAGGTCGTCGGTCGCGTCGATGCCCACGCTCGAGCCATCCGTGGAGGCATGCAGCTGGGAGAGCAGCTCGAGGTAGTCGCGCTCGGCGCCCTCGACGAGGTCTGCGCGCAGGAGATAGTTCACCAGCATGCCGATGGCATTGCGCGTGCCCTCGGGAAGTGAGGCGTGTCCGCCCTTGCCATGCGCGGTGATGCAGGCAAGCGCAGCGCCGGCCGCGGGTGCCTGCGCGCCCTCGGGCAAGTCAGCTGCTGTGCAGGCAGCAACCTCGATACCCTCTACCTGGGGCAATGTGGCGGCATCGGCAAGAACCCAAGCCTGCGCCAGACCAGGAATGGCATTGGTCACCGTGCCGCCCTCAAGCGCGACGAGCAGGCCGCCCTCAAGCGCGGGAGAGGTAAACGTGCCGCCGCAGTGGCCCTTCTCGCCCACACCGGCAGGAAAGCTCGCGTCGGGCGTGAAGAGGAAGGCGGGGCTTTCGTGCACCGACAGGTAGTGGTCGACGTCGGTCATGCCGACTTCCTCGTCGCTGCCGAAGATGAGACGCAGGCTGTAGGGCAGCGTCTCGCCGCGCTCGATGAAATAGCGGGCCATGTAAGCGGTGAGGACGGCCGGACCCTTGTCGTCGATCACGCCGCGGCCGAGCAGATAACCCTCGCGCTCGGTCATGGTGAAGGGGTCCTGCGTCCAACCCACGCCGGCCGGCACCACGTCGACATGCGCGATGGTGGCAATCTGCGTGTCGCTCTTGCCGGGCAGGTCGGCATAGCCGATGTAGCCGTCCATGTCGTGAGGCTCCAGGCCCAGGCGCTTTGCCATGTCGAGCGCACAGGTGAGGGCACGCTTGGCCTCGGGGCCGTAAGGGGCGCCTTCCTCGGCCTTTTCAGACTCGGCCACGCTGGGAATGGCCACGAGCGCGGCCAGGTCCTCGACCACGGCGGGCCACACACGCTCGACGTAAGCCTCGATATCGGAAATAAGCTGGGTGTCATCCATGGGGAAACTCCTTTGTCTCATAAAGTTTTGCGAGGTCATGGTAGCAAAGCCACGCCGGCAAAGCCGTAACGGTTGCAACCTGGAAACAAAAGGGCGCGCCCACATTGGACGCGCCCTTCGGTGTGATGGAATGCAGTGCCCTACGCGAGCACGTCGCCGAGAACCTCGCGCAGGCTGGCGGCGTAACGCTCGTCGGCCAGGGCCATGCGCACGTTGGCAGCGATGAGGTTGGGGATGGTGCCCGTGTCGTAGCCCTCGGCAGGGTCGATGACCACGGCGTACATCTCCTCCTCGGCCAGGGCGCGCACAAGGGCGTCGGTAAGCTGGATCTCGTTGCCCTTGCCGGGCTCCTGAGTGGCAAGCAGCTCCATGACCTTGGCGGAGAGCAGGTAACGGCCGAAGATGGCCAGGTTGGAGGGGGCGTCCTCAAGGGCCGGCTTCTCCACCATCTGGTCGATCTTCCACACGGCGCCGGGCTCGTTGGCTGCGGCACCCTCGGCACCAGCGAGCGTGCCCACAAACTGGCCGCCCACGATGCCGAAACGCGAGACCTCGGAATCGGGCACGGCAACGACGGCGATGACGCTCGCGCCGTTGTGGGCACGGCTCACCTCAGCGAGCTTGGGCAGGATGGTGTGCTCGGGCACCACGACGTCGCCGAGCAGCACGTAGAAGGCGTCGTCGCCCGTCTGGGGGGCGGCACACAGCACAGCGTGACCCAGGCCGAGCGGTTCCTCCTGGTAGACATAGGAAACAGGCAGCGAGCCGGCATGGTCGACGGCGTCGGCGTACTTGTCCTTGCCACGGCCGCGCAGCATCTCGGAATAGGCGGGGTCGGGCGTGAAGTTGCCCTCGATGAGGGGCTTGGTCACAGAGGTCACGATGACGCAGCCATCGCACTCGGGCGCGGCGAGGGCCTCCTCAGCCACATGCTGGATGACCGGGCGGTCGAGCACCGGCAGCATCTCCTTGGGAACGAGGTGCGTCGCAGGAAGGAAGCGCGTACCCAGACCGGCGGCAGGAATGATTGCTTTCATTGAGATATCCTCCATATACAAGCAAGCATGACAATCAAAGGACGGTCGCGTCGCCTTGAGAAGAGACCCACCAAGACGGCAACCGCAGATACCACGTACACAAAACTCTACCACGCACGACGCAGGTGCCCTCGCCGAACGGCCTCACTCCAGGCATAACGCACGGAGTAAACCGCGTCGCACAGCCAGTCGCCTTACGCCCAGGGGTCACGCTCGAAAAGCGGCTCCTTGCGTGCGGGGCGATCGGAGTAGGGGTCGTAGCCGTCGTCGTCTTCGTTCTCCGCTCGCACAAAGGGCGAGGCAGGCTTGGGCTTGGATGCCGAGGCAGCTGGGGAAGCCGTACCGGGCTTCACCGCCCCTGCGACACCCCCGGCGCACGGCACGTTTGCCTTCTCCACCAGGTTCTTCTCATCCATGCCCTATGCCTCCTTGCTCTGAGAGACTGCCGCAGCAGCACGCTCGCCCACCTGGGCCCACGTCTGCTCATGGGCGGCGATCCGCCTGTCATGCTCGGCCTGCAGACGCGTAAGGCGCCCCATCTCGCGCGCCACGAAGACACCCGTGACAATGATGGCGAGCGCGTCGGCAAAGGCCGGAGCCAGGGGCAGCGCCGCCAGGGGCGTGAGGTTCAGGAAGTTAGGCAACACGGCGGGCACGATGAAGAGCGCCGGCAGATAGAAGATGAGCTGGCGGGTCAGCGTGAGAATCGTGGCCTTGATCGGCTGGCCCGTGGCCTGGAAGTAGTTGGAACACACCACCTGGAACGGCACGACCGGGAACATGAGCGTCATGAACAGCAGGCTCTGAGCGGCAAAGTCGAGCAGGTCATGGCCCACGTTGAAGAAGAGCATGATCTGGTCGGACAATGCACGGCACGCCATCCACAGGATGAGGTTCGTCACGATGGCGGCGCCGACCGTCCACCACAGCGCCTTGCGCACGCGGCGGTAGTTCTGGGCACCGTAGTTGTAGCCAAGGATGGGCTGGGCGGCGATGGAGAAGCCCAGCACAACGAAGAAGAGCAGCGAGATGACCTTGTTCACCGTGCCGATGGCCGTCAGACCGCCGTCGGCGCCGATGACGTCGGTGGCGCCGAGGTTGGTGATCTGCAGGTTGAGCATCGAGGACGTGAGCGCCGAGGCCACCTGCACGCAGAACGACGACAGGCCGATAGCCGTGATGCTGCGAATCATCGAGCCGTCGAAACGGATGAACTTGCGGCGGAAGCTGAGCTTGGACTTGCCGCGCAGGAAGTACGCCAGCACAAGCACGGTGGTCACGGTCTGACCGATGACGGTGGCGACGGCCGAACCCACCATACCCATGCCCATCACCATGACGAGCAGGTAGTTTGCAAACGCCGAGACAACCGCACCGGCAAACGTCACGGCAAGCGCGGTGTTGGGCGCGCCGTCGGTGCGGATGAAGTTCGAGATTCCCAGGCCAATGGCCTGGATGGTGAAGCCCGCCAGGATGATGGAGCAGAACTGGTGGGAGTACTCGCGGTTGGTGTCGGTGGCACCCAAGAAGTCCAGCGTGGGCGTGAGGAACAGCTCGGCGACAATCGTGAGCGCAAGGGGCACCACGATGAGCATGAGCAGCGTGACCGACATCGCGCGGTTGGCTTCCTCAACTTTGCGCTCGCCCAGGCGAAGGGCCGCGATGGCGTTGCCGCCCACGCCGAACCACGCTGCGAAGGCACCCGTGAGCATCATGAGCGGGAAGGCGACCGTGGTGGCCGCGATGCCGGCGTCACCCACGCCGTGACCCACGAAGAAGGTGTCGATGAGGTTGTAGACGGCGCTCACCATCATCGAGAGAATGGCGGGCGGGGCGAATTTGAGCAGCAGGCGCGGGATGGGTGCCGACCCAAGCGGGTTGGGGTCGGACGTTGTGCCGGCGACGCTTACAGCTGCGGGCTTTTGCTCATCAGTCACGGGTAACACTCCTCGAACAGTCAATCAAACGTGCAGATAAAACAATCAATCTTACAATCAGCTATTTCAATGCGAAGATGTAGGGACGCCAGGACCCGGAAAACCAAGGCGCTTCGGAGCCCCGTACAAGGCGCAGCAAAAAAGCTGTCACCCCGCCCCAGGCGGCATGACAGCCAGGCTTCTACTCCTGCGCTTCAGGAAGCGCCATCCCACCCACGGCGGCGTATATCGCACCCGTGCAGGCAGGGGTAGAACCGCAACACGAGCCCACAAGGCTC
>USJP01000005.1 GCA_900555105.1 uncultured Coriobacteriaceae bacterium
GGCGAGTGGCCGCGTCCGCAGCAGTACTGGCTGCCCCGCCCGTGCCAGCAGTGTGATAACGCCCCCTGCCTTGAGGTGTGCCCCACCGGCGCCACCTACCGCGAGGACGAGTACGGCCTGATTGTCATCAACCAGGAGCAGTGCATCGGCTGCCAGCAGTGCATGACTGCCTGCCCCTTCGACGCCCGCTGGTTCGACGCCGCCAACTCCGTCGTCGAGAAGTGCGACGGCTGCATTGACAGGCTCAAGAAGGGCGAGAAGCCTGCATGCGTGCATAACTGCTGCTGCGGCGCCCGCATCTTCGGTGACCTCGACGATCCCGAGTCCGATGCCTCGAAGGCACTGGCTGCAGCCGACCCTGCGTCGCAGCACCAGTTCAACGACGAGGTTGGTGCCTCGCCCCGCACCGTCTACATCCTGTCGGAGAAGGTATGCCCCTGGCAGGACGAGAAGACCGCTTACCGCGCTCGCTAGGATGTCGCAGAACCTGATGCGCTGCGTTCTGCGAAACCTTACGTACATTTAGTACGCCGCGGTTCCGCACGCCTTGCGCATCAGAACCTGCTTTTAGTGGGATGCGGACGAGAACCCGCGTTTGTAAGGGCGGAACCTGATGCGCCGCGTTCCGCAGTGTTCATTCCCAACCCCCGTGAGAACCAGTTCGCTGTTTTGCAAGAAAAGTTCGCTTTCGGAGTCCTCTTTCTTGTAAATACAGCAAGTTCGTTCTCGTGACATATGTTGCATGCTGTTGAAAACAGTTTGACAGCCCGGTGTGAAGTTACGCGCCTCGTCTTCCTATGTCTTGCGCATCGCGGCTAGTGGCTGGATGGGTTGCAAGCATCGGGTCATTGTGGGGTTCTGGAGTGGTTGCCGATAATTGCCGGCAAGATACTGTCATCGCGAGGAGGTACGTGTTGGGACATCCGTTCGTTCAAACCGAAAAGTCCTCGTTGTCTTCCGACGGCTTAAATAGTCGCATGGCGCACATCCGTATCGCTGCTTGCAGACTTTGGCCAACTGCCTGTGTCTTTGCCGCCTTGATTACCCTCACTGTCCTTCTTGTCCTTGGAACAAGAGCAAGCGGCAATTCAAATGCGGTGGGATTCTATACCCCCGTGGCCTCGTCGTTCGGGGCTCTGTATTGTTTGCCCGTGATTGCCGTGCTGCTTCTTTTTCGCATGGGAAAGCTGCGGGGGTTCTCTTGTCTCGCGAGTGCTGCGCTGTGCGTGCTCGTCATTGCGTGCAGCGTGTTTCAAAGTGTCTCCGGTAGTTCGAGGTCGCTTGCTCTGTATATAACCTGCTTTATTGAGATAGGTTGCATATCTGCTTGGTGTTTGTTTGCACGGCAGCTGCCTTCGCCGGAGTGTTTTTTGGAAAGCTGCGTTGCCATCGTATTGTTTTGTTTGATGACAGTTGCCTTCCTGACAACCAACTACTTGGTCATGGCTTGTATTGGCCTGCCTGTTTTCTTGCCGATTCTTCCAATAGCCGTGCATTTCCTTTTGTGTAAGTACGCCCGTAGTTTTCTCGGTTCTTCGTCGGAGGACGAATCGCTATCTAAGAGACCCTGCCCTGTTGATGCCCGGGCGCTTGCGGTGTCAGGTAGTTTGGGGCTGGCTTTTTCCTGCTTGTTCTCCCTCTTCTTTCGACCCTGGTTAAACACCACTGTGCCTGGAACACCTGCCCTTGGGCTGATGTGCTGCGGATGCCTCCTGCCTGTAGGTGTTCTGGTGCTTTTTGTGCGCAGGGTTTCGGCGTGTTTGGTTGCTCCTCTTTTGTTTTGTGGCGCGGCGTTATTGTTGGGCGTATTGATGAGTTCAAGCTGGCAGTCGATGCTCGCCCTCAAGTTAGTCCTTTTTACAGGCGGGGTTGTATGTGCTGCTTTCGTCCTGATGTCTGTGGTGCCCTCGCTTTTCCCCGACGATGACTCCGCGTGCTTGAACAGCCTGGGTGTGCGTCTTGTTCTTGTTGCTGTCGCATGCAGTTTCTTTGTGCCGACATTGGAGGTAGTGGGCGCTCTCTTACATGATCGGGACCTTTTGATTCAACTGTGCCTCTTATCGTTGGTTGTCTACGGGGCAAGTTGTTATTGGTTGCATGCCATGTCTGTCAAACATCCTAGAGCGACGCAGCCCAATGATTTGCAGTCAAATGCTATGCCAGCGATTGCCCAGAAGTATGGTCTGACGCCAAGGGAAGCCGATGTCCTTGAGGGTCTGTTTAATGGTAGAACTGCTCCTTACATAGCCAGAGACCTTTCGGTAAGCATCAATACTGTACGCAGTCATGCCAAGCACATCTACACCAAGCTCTCAGTTCACTCTCAGCAAGAATTGATCGATCTCATCATGCCGCTTGTTTCGACTGAAAAGAATTCTGGCAAGGTTTACCAGCACAAATGAGGCATTCACCATCTCGATGTGAAGCCATGTGCGCCCATCTCGGCTACTGTCGATGATGCGGTGGGGATAGTCCCACCGTACGGTCCGTAGGGTTTCTGTCTAGATGGAAGGGGCGTTTATGAGTATCAGAATGTCTCGGCGTGAGTTGGTTGCTGGAACGGCCTTTGCTCTCGTGGGTCTAATTACAGGGACGACTGCTCTTATGGGACAGGCACAGGCTGAATGCATGTTCCCGGAGAATGAGGGGCTTGATGAAAGCGCGATCAATCAACGCTTCATTCAGATGGCGCAAACCTATTCGGAGGGAGATCTGCTTTCGCCGAGTGATCGCGAGTTTGTTGACCTGTATGCCACGCCTTCAGGCGCTCGTAAAACTGACACAATTTATGGGTCGCGTTACTACAATGGTGCAACCTATGAAATCATGGGCAATGCCTATCAGAATGGTGTGGGCGATTATGAGCTAGGTGCGACCATTCAAGCTGGTTCCGGGCAGAGCGTCTCCCAGCAAATTTCTATCTATTGTGGCTATATAGGGTTTTATCTGGACACTGTCACCCATAATTATTCGCAAACCTATACAGGGTACAACCGCAATTGGTTCACCGCTGAGTTCTATGATCAGTATGTTGGGTTCACGACTTCATATCGCTTCCACTACTCAGCGACAATCACCACGGCCGACGGAAACATAATCTCCGTTTCTTAGATGTTGTGCGGGAGGCATGAATGGTGAACAACGCGTCTGTGTCTCGACGTACCCTTGTGGAATCTGGCGCTGCTATGTTGCTCGCTGCATCTTGCCCTTTCGCTTGCGAGACTGCGGCTCAGGCTGCGACGATTACTTCTTGGGACTTTCCTGCAAATAGCAACTTAGCCCAGGGTGATGTTGCGGCGCGCTTTGAGGACATTATCCGTACGCACGAGGTGGGAGAGCCACTCTCCGATGAGGATGCGGACTTTGTTTTGCGGTATGCGATGCCGGTGCCTACAGGTCTTCATGCGGTTCAGGTTGATGTTGCTGCAGAAGATACTGAGTCAGGGTATCAACTGAGCGGATCGTCATGTGTCGAGTATCTTGGGAACTTCGTTTACCGAGGTACGACTATTCTTCAAGTGGGATCTTCGGAAAAGAATGCCGAAAGCATGTCCATTCAGGCGACTCATACTGTTTTCGGATATGCATTTCCATCCGACGGCGCTTCTCTCAGGATGCTGGGTCGATTCGAGCACAATGAAATTTCTCAGAATCGCGCCTGGTTTGCAGCTGAGGTCACAGACGATTTTGTCGGGGTTGCAGTCGCTTCATGGCAGGGCTGCCGGGCAGTTGTTGTGACGGACGCAGGCAATGAAATCCTGCTTGAAGGAGCGTTCTGTCTCGATGGGTCACAGGTCACATAGGCTCTTTGGGTAATGCGCGGGAAAACGGGGTTATCGGAGTTGGCACCGATGACCCCGTTTCTTGTTGGTGATGCGTCTTAAAGACAAGACTCCTTGCCGCCCTATCCCTCGAAGTCCACGTCTTCTACCTCGATGGATTCGATGAGGTCGAGGAGTTCGTGGCGGGAGTGAACGTTGAGCTTCTTGTACACGTGGTTGATATGGGTTTTGGCCGTGCCTTCGGAGATGATGAGTTCTTCCATGATGTGGTTCATCGAGCGGCCCTTGGCAAGCAGGTAGAGTACCTCGGTCTCGCGTGCAGAGAGCAAGAAGGTCTGCGCCACCGTGTCGCAGCGGCGCATGAAGCGGCCCCTCACGGGTGCATGCGGTTTTGCGGCAGCGGCCACCTCACTGGCGAGCTCCTCTTCGCTTGCAATTTCGTCGTCTGTCTCTTCCGGTTCGTCGTCGGGTGCCGTCGTCGAGCGCAGGGGAGTGGTGTAATTCGAGCGCGTGAGGTTGGGTGCAGGACGGGGTGGCAGATAGCCGATGGCCATGGCGAGGCATACGAGCGCGAGCAAGACGCTGCCCAGCGGCGTGCCCAGAAGGCCCGCATGTACAAAGATGCCGCCCACAAGGATGCCCACGGCCAGGCTCGACAGGCCCATGCCAAACACCGAGGCGCTGCGAATCAGGTACTCAAGACTCGCCCCACCCATGAACGACCAGGTGAGAGCCAGCGTGACGCACACCATCATCGGTGTGCCTCCGTCATAGGTCGCCGTGCTTGCAACGACGGTGGAGACGCTGACGGAGCCGTAGAGGCACACAAGCGGGATGAGGAAGCTGAAGAACTGGGCAAACGGCCAGCCAAAGCTGCGCACGCCGTAGATGGCAAAGCAGGTGATGACGTAGGCCACGCCGATGAACACCGCCAACGTTACGTCGTTGAGAAAGTCGGGGAGCGGCAGCACCTCCATGAAGTGCTCCGACTGGTCATAGAACATGCGCAGCACGATGCCCGTGCATGCCACCGGCATGGCAACCTTGGCCGCAAAGAGGCGGAATTCGCCGGGTCGCTCACTGTATGCCTTGAAGTGCACGGTGTCGCTGATTGCCGGGGCGGTCTTGAGCAGCATGACCAGAACCGGCGTGTTGATTGCCAGAAGCACGGCGCATGCGACATAGGCCCAGGGATGGGGAAGGCGCACGATAATCACGGCCTCAAGCAGGATAGCAAAAGCTGCGCCGGCAAACGCGCGCTTGAGGATGTCGGGGATGTAGGCGCGCGTAAAGAGATGCGCCAGGAACAGGAAGATGGCGGTCAGTCCCACGCCGAGCGTCGCGCCCACAATGGCTAGGAGCACGACGTTTGCCATCTGCGCTGCCTCAAGGAGGGGGATCGCCCCCACCACGACCGCGCACACGAGCGACCAGGTGACGGCGCAGGAGGGCTTGCGGAAGTAGTCGTAGGCTTCGGCTCGGCGATACGACACGATGCCCGGGAACACCGCCATGGCCAAGAAGAACGCGATGGACACGGCATGCGCTGCCTCAGGGGCAAAAGTGGCCGCGTTGGCATGGAAGATGCTAAACGGCGCCTGCAGGGTGGCTCCGAACGCAAAGGCCAACGCTGCACCCGTTCCTGGCTCGGCGTGCCGCTCGTTGAATCCCAAAGCATGCGTGATCTCACGCGTCCATTGCGACATCGGTTGTCTCCCCCTGGCCCCTCATGTCCTCATATGCTCAGACATTATACGGCATGACTGCGGGGTTTCCACAGGCGTATTCGGGGGCAAGTTTGACATATTGTGGGTGTGCGCCAGAAGGCTTCGCCTTGGCCGCCTTTTAGGCCAATGCTTGCTACGCGTGAAGAAAATACCAGGTAAACGCCTCATCATCTCACGTTCATGATTCTTGAGGCGGCCCTCATCCAAGAAACAGATCCACCAGAATCGACCATGCGTCTTGAGTCGACACCGACGTGCGCGGGCCAGTATGCAACCGTTGCCGAAAGGCGCGTGCGGCATGTGGGGGACGCCTTACAGTCGATGCCGCCGACGCTTTCTTCCGGAGTAAGCGCACGAGGCCGGCACGACGCCGGCACGAGCCTATTGGCAACACCGGCACCCAAACGGGTGCGAACATCCACCACTATGGAGGGAGAACGTATGGCTAAGCTCACCATGAGCCGCCGTAACTTCGTCAAGGCAACCGCAATCACAGCGGCTGCTTGCGCTCTCGCTTCCTCGACCACCAAGCCGCTGCAGGCTCTGGCCGAGGGTGTCGACGAGACTGCCGGCGAGGTTAAGCGCGTCCGTTCTTGCTGCCGTGCCTGCGGCAAGGTCGAGTGCGGCGTGTGGGTCACCGTCAAGGACGGCAAGGCGGTCAAGGTCGAGGGCGACGACCAGTCCAACCATTCCCGCGGTCACAGCTGCTCGAAGTCTCAGGCTTCCATGCAGGCTGCCTATCACCCCGATCGCGTGCGTTACCCCGTCAAGCGTACCAACCCCAAGGGCGAGGACGATCCCGGCTGGGTCCGCATTTCTCTGGCCGAGGCTTTCGAGCTCGCCGGCAAGGGTCTGGGCGAGTGCGTCGACAAGTACGGCGGACAGTCCATCTTCGTTATGTGCGGTACCTCCCGCGTTTGGTCGCTTGGTCCTTACCAGGGCATGAAGCAGCTCTTCGGCACCCCCAACGCTCACCTTGCCTACCAGGTCTGCAAGGGCCCGCGTCACTTCGGCGGCATCATGACCGACGAGATGGGTTCTCCTTGGATGGAGGTCGAGCAAGAGCCGAAGGTCTATGTCCAGTGGGGTACTGAGACCGCAATCTCCAACTACGACACCAACAACCGCGGCGTCAACGACGTCATGGCCCATGCTGCCCACCACATCCTCGTCGACCCGCGCATCTGCCCCTCCGGCAAGGAGGCCGACATCTGGCTGCCCCTGCGCCCCGGCACCGACGGCGCCCTGGCCCTGTGCTGGCTCAACTGGATCATCGAGAACGAGGCCTACGACGACACCATGGTGCGCCGCTGGTCCAACGCTCCGTTCCTCGTGGTCGAGGACAAGCCGTGGCTGACCGAGGGCTGGCTCGTTGAGGGCAACGGCGGCATCGAGATGAAGACCCGCCTGCTCACTGAGGCCGACATCAAGGAAGACGGCAAGTATCAGCGCTTCATGGTGTGGGACGAGGCCAACGAGCGCCTGACCTACTGGGATGCCGAGCTTGGCAAGTGGGAGGGCGAGGAGCACGTCGTCCCGACCACCGGTCGCTGGATCGATTCCCCGACCGGCCTGAACGGCCGCTGCTTCCTGCCCGACGAGTCCTCCTTCGCCGACCCGGCCACCGAGCCCGAGCGTTTCCCCGAGGGTTCCGACGAGTGCAACCCCGAGGGCCTGCCCAAGCAGCCCGCGCTCTTCCCCGGCGAGATCGAGGTCGAGCTCAAGGACGGCAAGACCTACAAGTGCCGCACCGTCTGGGACAACCTGCATGACCTGTCCAGCCAGTACAACCTTGAGGCCACCGAGGAGATCACCGGCGTCAAGGCCGCTGACATCGAGCTCGCCGTCAAGACCTGGACGACCCGTATCGATCCTGACTACGGCAACGGCGGCATCCACTTCCAGCTCGCTCCCGACCAGAACGGCACTGGCGTTCAGAACACCCGTATCCTCATGATCCTCTCCGAGATCACGGGCAACGCCGACGAGCCTGCCGGCAACCGCGGCTCCTCCAAGTCGCAGTTCGATGGCAACCCCGGCCGTTCCAACATGCAGGCCGGCAGCCCTTATGGCGACGAGGCCAAGGTCTGGGAAGGCCGCGACCTCGACTTCGACGGTGTCAAGAGCTGGCTCAAGGACTACATCAAGCATCAGCAGGACGCCAACTCCCCGCTGACCGAGCTTTACGGCACCGAGGAGCCCACCGACGACGAGCTGACCGTTATCGCCAAGCGTATCGGCGGCGCCTTCCGCGCCTCTCAGGCCTGGCCTAACCCCAAGACGGTCTTCGAGCGCAACGCCGGCGAGGTCGACGCCGAGCGCTACCCGCTGAACCGCTACTGGTCCCGCTGGGTCGACGCCGGCACGGTGTGGGACGCATGCTGCAACGACCGTGACGACATTCCCTACGCCCTCCACGGCGGCGTGTGCCAGTCCGGCGACATCATGAACATGTCCAACATCGACCGCGCCTGGGAGGGCATGACCAAGCTCGACTTCTTCGTCGACATCAACCTTTGGTTCTGCCCGAACAACGGCAACGCCGACATCATCTTCCCCTGCTGGCACTGGCTTGAGTGCGACACCACGCGCGTCTCCCAGGGTGCAGGCGGCGTCTTTGGCTGCGGCCAGGCTGCCATCAAGGCTCCCGGCGAGGCCATCTACGACCCCGACTGGAACTGCGGCATGTACCGCGCCATGGGTGTGCCGTGGAACACGCGCGACACCGAGGCTGCTCCTTCCACCGAGGACTACATCACGACGGTCGCCGCTGGTTCCGAGAGCAACGTGGCCAAGTGGACCGAGCTGCTGGGCGACGAGTACACCAACGCCCTTGCCGGTGCTCCCAGCTACCTGTGGCCCGACCATGACCGCATCCTGACCGACAACACCGACGCCTGGAAGACCGCCGAGTTCCCGGATGGCCCCACCTTCAAGCAGGCCGCCGAGAAGTTCCAGAACGAGGGCTGGTTCTGCTGCCGCGAGTGGCACCCCGAGCGTTGGGGCTTCTACCGTCGTCACGAGATGTGCATGCGTCGTCAGCAGGGCGGCTTCAACCTGTTCCCGCTGGTCGACAACCATCCTGGCTTCATGACGGCGTCCGGCCTGGTCGAGATTTGGTCCCTGGTCTGCGAGGCCTACATCGACGAGGGCGAATGGTTCCCCGTGTACCACGAGCCCATCGACTCGCCGGTCAACCACCCCGAGTACTACGATGCCTCTCTGGCCGACCAGATCGACACCTCGACGTTCCTCAACCCTGGCTACGTCGACAGCCTCAAGGCGTACCCGGACAACACGTTCATCATGACGACCGGTTCGCGTCAGCCCGTGTACTTCCACTCCGAGCACCGTCAGCTCCCCTGGTGCCGTGAGCTTTGGCCCTATCCGCGCCTCCAGATGAACCCCAACGACATCGAGCGTCTGGGCCTGGAGTGCGGCCAGTGGGTGTGGATCGAGACTCCGTGGGGCAAGGTCCGCGAGGTCATCGACTCCTACTACGGCATTCAGCAGGGCGTTATCAACGCCAACCATGCTTGGTGGTACCCCGAGATCGACACGGCGAGCCACGGCTTCGAGCTCGTCAACATCAACTGCACGCTGAACCCGCGCGGCGGCGACCCCGTTTGCGGTTCGCACAACGCCCGTGCCATCCCGGCACTCGTGTACGCGGCAACCGCCGACAACTCGCCGTTCGGCAACCCCGTGCCTTGCGACCCCGACGGCAACCCCGTCATCACCGACGCTTCCGACCCGCGTCTGAAGCAGTGGATGATCACCGGTCTGCGCAAGCGCGTTGAGGGCGAGCCTGAGTGGGAAGCTACGGAGGCCTAACAATGACTCAGAAAGCGATCATCACCGACCTGAACCGCTGCACGGGCTGCCTGTCCTGCACCGTGGCCTGCAAGCTCATCAACGACGTCCCCGTGGGCAACTTCTGGGTCCGCACCCTGCGTGTCGGCCCTGTGCCCAAGGCCGGCGGCACCGGTGACTTCCCGGACGTCGACATGTACTACCTGCCTGTTCAGTGCCAGCACTGCGCCAACCCCGAGTGCGTCGAGGTCTGCCCCACCGGCGCCTCCGTCAAGCTCGACGACGGCACCGTGCAGATCGACGCCGAGCAGTGCATCGGTTGCCAGCTGTGCATCAGCGCCTGCCCCTACGGCGTGCGCTACCTCAACGAGGACCTCAACGTCGTGCAGAAGTGCACCATGTGCCACGACACCGTTGAGCAGGGCGAGCTGCCCGCATGCGTCCGCACCTGCGGCGGCCGTGCGCGCTTCTTCGGCGACCTCGACGAGGGCCTCGAGTCCTTCGAGGGTCCCGGCCAGCCTGGCGACGACGTCTCCTATGACGCCACCATGAACGCTCGCTTCAAGCTCACCGAGTACGTCCAGCCTTTCACCGAGGACGAGATGTTCAGCTTCCCCGACGAGGGCAACGGCCCCCAGAACCTGTACATCCTGCGCAACACCTACGGCGACCGCCGCGACCGCGAGTGGATCGGCGCTGGTTCGTGCATCATGCCCCAGGGTACGCCCGCCGTCATGGGCTATCACCCCGAGGCCGAGTAACACCAAAGCTTTGCGTACACCCTAACGCATAGGGCCCTCCCCCCCCCGAAGGACCCCGCGAGAGCAATCTCGCGGGGTCCTTTTGTGTGCAGCGGGCGAGGCGAGGACCTCTCACTGCCCCCTTTGGCCGGCAACCGGCCCCTGTTAGTGTCCAAAAACGCCAAAAGTATGCGTTATAACTCAACCAGGGTCTGATGCTCGATTATCGTGAAATCAAAACACCTGGTAGATGGATTGCGCGTTTTTCTCGTACAACCTTGTAGCGTTCCTGCTTCCGGTATAACGCATACTTTTGGGCTTTTTGGGCCCATTGCCGCCGCCGTGCGCTCCGTACGCGCGCTTTGCCGCTGGCGAACCCCCTTGCGACATTCGATGAGATTACAATAATTAAGTATTGACTTAAGCAAAAACAGGCGTAGAGTGTGTTTTGTCTTTGTTGGTTAAGCGATTGCTTAATTGATGTGTGAAACACCGGGAGTCATTGGGAGGGGAGGCAGCTCGATGGACATGTGCAAGGTCGCAAAGGCACTTGGCGACCCCACGCGGTTCAAAATGTTCATGCTGCTGCTCGAACGACATCACTGCCCCCGTTCGCTCGCCCAGGCGCTCGGCATCAGCGAGGCAGCGGTGTCACAGCATATGGGGCAGCTTAAGGACTGCGGGCTTGTGACTGCCGTGCGCCATTGCCGTCATGTGCACTACGTGGTGGACGAGACGGTGTTGGCGCAGGTGCGTGACCAGGTCAGCGAGTGGATCGGCCTCACGCGTACAGCATGCGATTGCCAGGGGCAGCCACGCTGTGCCTTCTGCGAGGGCTGCAGGTGCACGAGCGTGGCGGGCGGCGAGGACAAGTAGGGGTTGTCGTCCGAGGTAGATTGGGCTCTTGCAGCCTGCCGGTTCCCTGCGAAGGACCGGGGGGCTGTTCTATACGGAGAGTGCGACTTCACTGTTGCACAACGGAGAAGGAGATTCACATGAGGGTTGCGGTTCCCAGCGATACTGACCAGGGCCTCGAGAGCACGCGCAGCGGCCACTTTGGCCATTCGCCCTACTTCACCATCGCCACGATTGAGGACGGCAAGGTGGAGAAGGTCGAGGTCTTCAAGAACGTTGACCATGATGAGTACGGCTGCGGCGGCGTCATCCAGTACGCGCTCAGCCTGGGCATCGACGCCATCGTTGTTCTCGGTATGGGTCAGCCCCCGTTCCGTGCGTTCACGCAGAACGGCGCTTCGGTGTACATCGATGCCATGGCCCCCACGGTGGGCGCTGTCATCGACAAGTTCATCGCTGGCGACCTGCGCCCGATGAGGCTCGACCAGGCCTGCGTGCACTAAGGCACTGGGGTCCGAAAACCAATACCAAGCAAGTGGACGGGAGCGCCGCAAAGACGCTCCCGTTTTTTGGTGCAGATTGGCACCAGTTGGTTTGATCTATTTGCATGCATATCTTAATTGGCGTAATGTGAGCGAGCGCTTACGGATTGGCCGTGCTCATGGGTAGCATGACATGTCTGGAGGCGCCCTGCGTTTGGATGTAGTTTTACTCATACAGGTTGTCTCCATATGCAACTACCTTGGGTATCGGCGACATCGAGTGGGTACGCCTATGGCTCAGCGAGAGGATTCGTAGCTACCGGCCAGAACGTGTGCCCGCTTTTTTGCGCCTTGATTCTTTTACAATGTGTTGACCGCACCGGGCGATGCCGCGCGGCATACTATACTGATAGACAATTTGTCGGCATCGCGGTGGGAGTTATGGACAAGTACTATCTGTACGTTAAAGCCTTCGTGCTCTTCGCATCACTCATCGCCATTGCCATGGTGCGCGCTAACGTCGTGCTTCCGCGCCGTGTGCAGCGCCTGTTCACGCTTGCATTTGCTGGCATTATCGTGGGCTCGACCTCTGAGTTCCTCACCGTGTGGCTTGATGGCGCCGGCGCGTTTGCTCGTCCCATTATGTGCATAGCGCAGGCGCTCGATTACGCGTGCGCCCTGTTCGCGCCCATTGCGGTTTCCGCTGCCTTTATCAATGAGAAAAGCAAGTATGTGCGGATAGCGTTTATCGTCGCCGGAGTCCATGCGACCGTCCAGTTTGCCTTGTCCTTTTCGGGGCTCGTTTTCGTCGTCGATGACAACGCCGTCTTCTCCAGGGGGCCCCTGTACCCCCTGTACATTGCCACGTACGGCGTTGTTGCAATCTATGTCATGCGGGAGACGATGCATTATCTCACCCGGCTTGAGATGCGTGTCCGTTATATCCCCTGGCTTGTCCTTACTTTTGTTGCTGTTGCAATCGTCGTGAACGTTATTGATACCTCTGTCTTGATGGTTTGGGCTACTCTTGCCGTGTGCGGGATCTTCTTCTATATGCTTTACTGTCTGTTTGTCCAGCAGACGGATGCCCTTACGTGCTTGTTTAACAGGCAAAGCTACACGGCCCGCCTTTCGAACCTCTGCGATTCGGTGGAGGTAATCTTCTTCGATGTCGATGACTTTAAAAGCGTGAACGACAAGCATGGCCACGATGTGGGCGACGAGTGTCTCGTTACCGTTGCCAAGGCCATTTACGATGTGTACGGACGTGATGGCAATTGCTTCCGCATAGGCGGCGACGAGTTCAGCGTCATCCTGCATCGCAACATGGCGGGGGTGGACGCCCTTGAGGAGACCTTTGTCAAAAAGATTGCCGATCTGAACGCGGAGCATTCCTGGATGACCACCGTGTCAATCGGACATGCTCATTTTGAGCCTGGGGACGACATGCGGGGGTGCATACGCCGCGCGGATGTCCAGATGTATGAGCGCAAACGCGCCGCGAAGTCTCGCGTTGCTTCTGAGGGTGTCGCTTAGATGTATAGTGCACCTGGGTCGTCGACCAGATTCCGAACAAAATTCCGAAGCAGACGGCTGGGTTTTCAAGTGCTACATTCTGGGCTGTCAAATGCCTGTTGGCCCAGCTTTAAGGGCGCACGGAAAATTTGCCAAACAAATCCTAGTAACTTGCGGGTATTTGAACTCCTTTTCGCCTATACTGAACCCCATCAAGATCTGCGGCCACGTGCTGCAGGCGGGATTGGGAGTATCAGGGAGAAGGAGGAGCGATGCTCACACTCGAGAACATCGCGTTTGAGGCACCGGCGGGCACTGACGCCGCAGGAAAGCCCGTTCCCGGCAGGCGTATCATCGACGACCTGTCGCTGAACATCGAAGCCGGCAAGATCACGGTCATCACCGGCCCCAATGGCGGCGGCAAGTCCACGCTCGCGCGCCTCATCATGGGCATCGAGAAGCCCACGTCGGGCCGCATTGACTTTGAGGGCAAGGACATTACCGCAGCTACCATCGACGAGCGTGCTCGCATGGGCATCGGCTACGGTTTTCAGGCGCCGGCTCGCTTCAAGGGCATGAAGGTCCGCAAGCTTCTCAAACTCGCCTCGGGCAAGAAGATCTCGGCCCAGGAGTGCAACGAGTACCTGAGCGCTGTGGGCCTGTGCTCGAGCAACTACCTTATGCGTGACGTAGACAAGAGCCTCTCCGGCGGCGAGCTCAAGCGCATCGAGATTGCCACGGTGCTTGCGCGCAACCCGCGCCTGGCCATCTTCGACGAGCCCGAGGCCGGCATCGACCTCTGGAGCTTCGACAGGCTTATCGGTACGTTCCAAAAGTTCCATGATGACCAGCCCGACCACGCCCTGGTCATCATCTCGCACCAGGAGCGCATCATGGACATCGCCGACAACATCGTGGTCATCAAGGACGGCCGCGTCGATCGCCAGGGCACGCGCGAGGAGATGTTCCCCACCCTCATGATTCGCCGCCACGCCGCCAACGTCTCGTGCGGCCTGGGCACTGTTGACACCGAGCTGGGCCAGTGGTCCCTGAATCCGGAGGATTAGAGATGAGCGAAGAGCAGAACACGGCTGCGGCCGCCCAGACGGGCGCCCTTGATGCGAGCGAGATCGACTCCATCACCTCCGACATGCTTCAGATTATCGCTGACATGAAGGCTGGCGAGACCACGGGCGCCATCAACATTCGCAAGGACGGTCACCTTGCGGCCCGCCAGAACTCCGAGAACATCGTCATCACGACGAAGGAGGACCTGCCGGGCATTGATATCAACGTCGCCCCTGGCACCCAGGGTGAGCAGCTCCACATCCCCGTGGTGCTCACCGAGAGCGGCCTCACCGACAAGGTGTACAACGACTTTTTCATCGGCGAGGGTGCCGACGTGTACATCGTTGCTGGCTGCGGCGTGCACAACGACGGCTGCGAGGACTCCCAGCACGACGGTATTCACCGCTTCTTCCTGGGCAAGAACAGCCGCGTCGTCTACCTCGAGAAGCACTACGGCGAGGGCTCGGGCGAGGGTGCGCGCATCCTCAACCCGGTGACCGAGGTCCACATGGAGGACGGCTCCACCATGGAGATGCTCACTGTGCAGATCGAGGGCGTCTCGAGCACCGTGCGCGACACCGACTGCTACCTGGGTGCCAACTGCAAACTTACCCTCACCGAGAAGCTCATGACCACGGGCGACCAGACCGCGACCTCCAACATGAAGGTCGTTATGGAGGGCGACGGCTCCTCCGTGCAGGTCATCAGCCGCTCGGTTGCCAAGGACAACTCGCAGCAGATCTTCAACCCGCTGGTCATCGGCGCTGCCGACTGCCGCGGTCACGTGCAGTGCGACGCCATCCTCATGGGCAAGGCCAAGGTCCGCGCTATCCCGGGCATCGAGGCCGACTCCGAGGACGCCCAGCTTGTGCACGAGGCTGCCATCGGCAAGATTGCCGGCGAGGAGATCATCAAGCTCATGACCCTGGGTCTCACCGAGGAAGAGGCCGAGGAGCAGATCATCCAGGACTTCCTGAGCTAAGAGAACTCCGTAAACAAGATTGCGTTCTGTCTCAAAGCGCACCTGTCAGGGTTTAAAGCCCGCAGGTGCGCTTTTTTGTGTGCGGCAGGCGAAGATGACGTCGGCTGTGGTTGGGCAACGCATCTCCCGATTTGGCGCTGGAAAAGTGCCCGGGAGGGGCCGCGGGGTGTTTTGCCGCCCCGCCTAAGGAGTCTCCTGCCGCTTCTCTAGTGCATCCTCTGCTCGAGAAGCGCTCGGATGGTCGTGTATTTCTTCTCTGGGATTGGCAAGATTGTTCCGTTGTGCAATTCAACTTGAAAACGCGAAATGCTTGAGATGAAAGCCGGGTTGACCAGGTAACTTGCATGGCAGCGCACAAGCAGGTCTTGGTAGAGCTTGGCAATTGCCGAAAGCGACTCGGTGGCCTCATAGATGCCGTCGGATGTATGGACAAGCGCGTGACGGCCGCAACTCCCTGCATACATGATGCGCTCGTGGTCGAGGAAAATCGACGTGCGCCCTTTTGCGTGCAAGCAGACCCTGCCTGAGGCGGGAGCCCCTTCGTAGTGCACCTCCGTTCCAAAGGTCTCGTCATAATGCAGGGGATAAATGGTGTCGCGCTCATCATATGCGATGGCGTTTGAGATATGGCACAGTAGAATGCGCGGCGTCTCTTTGCAGCCTACCCAGCTGAGATGGATTCGCTGGCTTACACGGCCAGTTGCTCCAGTTGGCCAGAAGGTGTCGACAAGGAACATCATGACTACCTCGAAGACCGAGGGGCTTCCGGTGGGAAGCACAGTGACGCTGAGGTCGTGTACTGCAAACGTCAGGTTGTTTTTCTCGGCATAGAAGGTATTCCTGAGCGTTTCCTGCATCTGGATGATCTGACCTTCGCCGGGGCCAATCCAAAGCACGTTCGGATGGCAGGCGTTCAGAAAAGGTTCGATATCGTTGTCGTAGTACGCAAGCAGCACCCTTGCCGACAGTTCCGCGATATCCTCACTGCGCATCTTGACCCCCGCGCCTCTTGTTGGTGCAATGATGGCCCTATGGGGAGGCTGGGTACGCCTCTTTGTCATGGCGCAACGCATGAAATTGGGTTTAAGATACACGGCGTTTGTCAAATTGCAGTTGGAGGATGCCTCGTGGAGAACGGGCTTACGTATAAGAAGGCTCATTTCCAG
>USJP01000006.1 GCA_900555105.1 uncultured Coriobacteriaceae bacterium
CGCAGCTCGAGCTTGAGAAGGCGCTTGAGCACCATGTCACCCAAATCGTTGGATGCGACCACCGTGGTCATGTTGTTGCGCAGCTCGCTCACGATGTCGCTCACAAGGTTGTCGAGAACCTCATTGGAAATCGAGCGCTTGATGGTTGCCTTGGTAAGGCTGGCGCGCAGCTTGGTGCGATCAAACGGCTCAAGCGTACCGTCGCGCTTGGCAACCTGGATGGGAGTTTCCTCACGGCGCTCATAGGTTGTGAAGCGCTCACCACATGCAGGGTTCAGGCACTCGCGGCGGCGACGTATGGCAAAACCCGACTCATACGAACGTGAGTCGATGACCTTCGAGTCTTCAAAGCCGCATTTTGGGCAACGCATCCGTGTGTCTCCCCTCGCTTTTCGCACACGCTAAGCATAGCCCATCGCACGGCTTCGCATCACCTCAGAAAGCCGGAACTTCGATAATTTGACCCGGCACGATAAGGCTTGACGAAAGGCCGTTGTGGTCAACGATCCAATGCACGCTCTCAGCCACAGAGAGTCCCTGTCCGCAGTATTCGGCACCAATAGACCACAGCGTGTCACCAGCCTGCACGCACACAAACTGATCGGACTGCTCGACATGCGACGTCTGACCTTGGGCAACAAACGGCATCGTCAGAGCAACGCCGAGCACAATGATGCAGAAGAACGCAATGCAAATCATGGAATCGCGCCTTTGAACGCACCTGTACGACTCTTCCCTCGTCATGGCAAACCTCTTTCCTCGCGGTCGATGTAGGGCATTATCCAGACCGTGGGGACAGAAACTGAAAGCCTTGAAATCGAATGGATGTTCGTGTTATGGTGTAAATCAAACACATGTTCGATTTAGAGGAACGCGCAGTGCAGGTTCAGCGACTTAGCAAGCGACAGCAACAGATTTACGATTTCATATGCTCAGAAGTGGCATCCAAGGGCTATCCACCAAGCGTGCGAGAGATTGCCGATGCCGTGGGCTTGCGAAGCCCGTCCACCGTGCATGTGCACCTACAGGTTTTGGAGGACCGAGGCTATATCAAGCGCAACCTGTCGAAATCCCGGGCGCTGGAGGTCGTGCACACTCAGGACGCCGAAGCATTCGGCGATGTCAAGGAAACGCCTGTAAGCGACGCCAACATGGTGAGGCTGCCCCTGCTGGGGCGCGTGGCTGCAGGGGAGCCGATTCTTGCCGTGGGCAACGTGGAGGAGTACATGACGCTCCCCCGCTGCCTTGTGGGCGACGAAGCATCGTTTATCCTCAAGGTCAAAGGCGATTCGATGATCGGTGCCGGCATATTCAACGGCGACTTCGTCGTGGTCAAACAGCAGCCTGATGCCGTAAACGGCGAGATTGTTGTCGCACAGCTCGAAGACGAGGCCACCGTCAAGACCTTTTATCGCGAGCGCGACACCGTGCGTCTGCAGCCCGAAAACCCCACGATGCAGCCCATTTACGCGCGAAACCCGCGCATCCTCGGTCGCGTGGTGGCCCTCATCCGCACCATGTAAGGCGCAGTCCTACTCCACGGCCTCGTCGTCCACCGCAAAGGCGCGAGCCCGGTTGGCGACGCTTGCAGGCAGCACAGCCTCGAGCAGGGTACCTTCGGGCACATACTCCTCGTGCAAAATATGGCCGTACTTGTGGCAATCAGACAGCAGCGAGCCTTGGCCGTACGGAATGAGGACCTTCAGGTGCTCGTCGCGCAAGGCGGCTTGCTTGGCAAGGTTGGCAACGAGGTCCTCAATCCCCTCGCCTGTAACCGCTGAGACAAAGATGGCCTCAGGATAGCTTTCACGAAGTTCAGCGGTACGCTCAGGCTCAAGCAGGTCGCACTTGTTGAAGACCAGCAGACGGTCGATGCCGTCGGCCTTGATCTGCTTGAGAACCTCTTCAACAGCCGCAAGTTGCTCAACAAGATGCGGGTCATTGCCGTCCACCACATGCAGGATAAGGTGGGCATCGGCTACTTCGGCGAGCGTCGACTTAAACGACTCCACAAGGGTGTGCGGCAGCTTGCGCACAAAACCAACCGTGTCGGTAATGGTGGTCGTCTTGCCGCCCGGCAGCACAAAGACCCTCGTCGTGGGGTCAAGCGTGGCGAAGAGCTGGTCTTGCACATACACGCCGGCGTCAGTCAAGCGGTTGAGCAGCGTCGACTTGCCGGCGTTGGTGTAACCCGCCAAGGCAACGCGGAAGACATCGGAAGAGGTGCGCTCTTTGTGTTGCACGTCGCGGTTGGAGGCGATGTTGGCAAGCTCACGACGCAGCACGGAGATGCGGTCGCGAATAAGACGACGGTCAACCTCGAGTTGGCTTTCGCCCTGGCCAAAGCGCGAACCGATGCCGCCACGCGTCCTGTCCTTGGCAAGGTGGGCCCACATACCGCGAAGACGCGGGTAAAGGTACTGCAGCTGAGCCATCTGCACCTGCAGCTTGCCCTCATGGGTCTTGGCATGCAGGCCGAAGATGTCGAGGATGAGCGCCGTACGGTCGATGACCTTGTACTTCATTCCCAGGATACGCTCGATGTTTGCCTGCTGAGAAGGCGACAGCTCGGCGTCGAAGATGATGACGTCGGCATTGCAGCTCTGTGCGAGGTCGCGCAGCTCAAGCACCTTGCCTGAGCCGAGATAGGTCTTTGCATACGGATGGTCGAGCTTTTGGGTCAGCTCCCCCACCGTCTGGGCGCCCGCCGTCTCGGCCAGACGCGAGAGTTCCTCAAGCGAAGCCTCGAGGTCCCAGGCAGACTGAGGGGTATCGATACCCACGAGAATACAGCGCTCCTGCGAACGCGCCGTGTCAAAGGGTCCGTTATATGGCATAGCAATCACTCCTTACAGAGCCTGCTGGACACCAGGTTCGCTGAAAAGGCCGACAACGCGGTCTACGAGTTCATCCTCCCCCATCTGGCTCGCATCGAACCAGTGGATGCGCTTGTCTGCGTTAAACCACGTATATTGACGCTTGGCATAACGGCGCGAAGAGCGCTTGATGTCCTCGACGGCCTCTTCCATGGAGGTCTCGCCGCGAAGAGCCGCAATGATCTCCTTGTACCCGATAGCTTGATTCGAGGTGAGCGTGTCGGCAAGGCCGGCGTCCATAAGGCCGCGTACCTCATCGACAAGGCCAAGCTCCATCATCTTGTCCACGCGACGGTTGATACGCTCGTAGAGCATCTCACGAGGCATCGTGAGGCCCACATGAAGCGTGGGGTAGCGGTCGACGCGCTCGTGAAGGGTAGCGTGCTCCTGGGCATACGAGCTCCCCTGCTCAAGCAGCTCAAATGCGCGCACAACGCGGCGCACGTTATTCGGATGGATGAGCGCGGCGCTGCACGGGTCCTTGGACTGCAGCAACTCGTGGAACGCGTCGTTTCCTATCTGCGCAGCAAGAGCCTCATAGCGCTCGCGTACAGGGTTTTCCACCTGCTCGCCCTCGGGAAAGCCCATATCCTCAAGTGCAGCACGCACGTACAGACCAGTGCCGCCGCAAACAACGGGCAGCACGTCACGCGCAAGGAGCCCGTCGATGCAGGCATGGGAGTCTTGCGCGAAGACAGCCGCCGAGTAAGGCTGCCCGATATCCACAAGGTCGATGCAGTGCAACGGCACGCGACGCTCAAAAACGGGCGTCTTTGCCGTGCCGATGTCCATCCCGCGATAGACCTGCATGGAGTCGGCGGAAACAACCTCGCCGCCCAGGCGCAGGCACAGGGCATCGGCAAGCGAGGACTTTCCGCTTGCCGTGGGACCGACGACCGATATGACCTGATAGGCGCTCATGATACGCAAGCTCTCAACCTAGAGCGTCTCGCCCACGAGCTGACCGCGCAGGTACCAGGTGCGGGCCTCGTCCACATGCACGTCGACAATCGTGCCGATGTAATCGTCGATGGTCTTGCCGGCAGGGATGGGGGCGTGCACGGTCTGGTTCTTGGGGCTGCGACCGGACAGCATCGACTCGTCGCGCTTGGAGACACCTTCGACCAGAACCGGCACGACCTGGTCGAGCTCGGCCTGGTTGGCCTTGTAAGCGCAGTCTTGCACGACGTTCACAAGACGGTCGAAGCGGTCCTGGATGACCTCGCGCGGCGTGTCGTCCACCATCTCGGCCGCAGGCGTACCAGCGCGCTTGGAGTAGATGAACGTGAAGGTCTGGGAGTAGCCCACCTGCTCGACAAGGGACATGGTCTGCAGGAAGTCCTCCTCGGTCTCACCGGGAAAGCCGACAATGAGGTCGGTGGAAAGGGCGATGCCAGGAACGGCGGCCTTGATCTTGTCAACGAGCTGCAAGTACGCTTCGCGATCGTAGGTGCGATTCATCATCTTGAGGATGCGGGAAGAACCGGACTGCGCGGGAAGATGGAGCGCGGGCATCACAGACTTGACCTCGGCCATAGCAGCAATGGTCTCGTCGGAAAGGTCCTTGGGATGGCTCGTGGCAAAACGCAGGCGCTCGATGCCGCTGTTGCCCACCTCGCGCAGAAGCTCGGCGAAACGAGGGGCGCCGTACAGGTCGCGACCATAGGAGTTCACGTTCTGACCGAGCAGGGTGATCTCCTTGACACCCTCCCCTACCAGGCGATGCACTTCTTCGAGGACATCCTCGAAAACACGGCTACGCTCGCGACCGCGCACGTAGGGCACGATGCAGTAGGTGCAGAAGTTGTTGCAGCCATAGGTGATGGGCACCCAGGCATGGAAGGCGTCGTCGCGCTTGGAAGGCAGGTCGCTGGCGCACACGCCGTCCTCGTCGGTCTCAGCGATGGCGATGCAATGACCCTTGCCGGCAAGAGCAGCCGAAAGCAGGTCGGGAAGACGGTGGATGGTATGGGTGCCAAAGACGATGTCGACGTTGCCCAGGATGTCGAAGAGCTTGTCGCCGTCGCGCTGGCCAATGCAGCCGCCCACAGCCACGATGCGACGCTCGCTTCCCTCACGCGGAGGAATGTTGCGCATAGACTGCACCTGGCCGTACAACCTCGTGTCGGCAGCCTCGCGCACGCAGCAAGTAAGGAAGACGACGATGTCGGCCTCCTCGATTTCAGAGACCTCAAGCGAGCCAGCCGTCTCCAGCATGCCGCGCACGCGCTCGGCGTCATGGAAGTTCATCTGGCAGCCAAAGGCACGGACGAGATAGGTGCTGCCGCTCAAGGGCTGCATGGAATTGGCGATCATTGCTTCTTCGGGGTGAGAGGAGAAGGGCATGGGGGCTCCTGTACGGTAAAAGATGAGGCTCAAAACGAGCGGGTCGATTGTAGCCTATGGGCCAGTTAGAGCTGTTTGGAAATCGGAAAGGTCACGACCACCTTGTCCTGCGCAACGCGTACTCTGACGTCTCCCGCCAAGTCGAGGTAGTAGCGCTCAGCCAGCATCTCAAAATCGCGTGCCATGAGGGAAGCGAACTCCTCGGTGTCCTCTCGCGAGATTTTAAGCTTGCGGCGGTCTTGAAGAAGGTTGACCTGACCGGGCTTTTGGGGCGCGCCCTCACCAGCAAGCAAACGACGAATCTCGTTCAGGGGATTGACCTCGAAATTGAGAATGCGATAGCAGCTGCGCTGGGAAACGGTGATACCCAGTGTCTCGGCCGCCTGCTGCAGCTCGAGAGGCGTGGCTGCAAATGTCGGTAGAAGCCAGAAGGCACATCCCTCACGCTCAACTGTAGGGTGAGCGGCGACGTATTTGCGCCCTTGCGCAACAAGCGTGGCCAAAACCTCAGCAGGGCTGCCCACAAAAAAGCGTTGGGATGTGGGGCAGTCAAGCGCGATGTCAGCAACGGTGCGCAAGATGTTATGAGGTCCGCGCGTCTTGTCGACTGTGGCATCTAGCGCGACAGGTGCCTCGGGCTGCTCGACAAGCGTGGGCAGCGTGGACTGGTCGGCGCGCTCAGGAACGACCGTAGTGTCGAAGGCGACGCTGATGACACAGCCTTTGCCCTTCTCGGAGCAGACAATGCGACTCTCAAGGGCGTTTTGGCGGATGGAATAGAGCGCCATGCCCCTGCCGTGCACACCCCAGCGGTCCATGTGCATGGACTCAAGCTTGCTTGTGACGCGCGGGTCGAAGACCTTCTCGGCAATGGAGGAAGGCACGCCGTCGCCATCGTCGATGACAATGAGGTTGCGGCGGGCACCGTCGCGGGTGCTGGCCACAAACACATGCTGGGCATGAGCGTCGCGAGAGTTGCGCACCATCTCGCAGACGGCGTCCTCGACGTACTGGATGTCTTGTTTTGCCTGGCGACGCTCGGCCTCAGATACCTTTAAACGAACGAACCCTGCGCCGAGACGTTCCTCGATGCGCAGGGATTCGTCACCTAACACGTTTTCGATAAATGAGGTCAGACCGTCGGAGCGGCTGGCTTCATTACTTGGCAATGTCGCAAGCCCTGCTTTCGCGAATGACCACGACCTTTACCTGGCCGGGGTACTCCATCTGGTTCTCGATCTCGGTCGCGATGTCGTGCGCGAGAACGACGGCGGCAGCGTCGGAAATTTCCTCGGGCTTGACCATAACGCGAATCTCGCGACCGGCCTGCATGGCATAGGTGCGCTCGACACCGGGATGCGAATTCGAAATCTCCTCAAGCTTCTCAAGGCGCTTGATGTAGGTCTCAGCAGACTCGCGACGGGCACCAGGACGGGCGGCAGAGCAAGCGTCGGCGGCCTGAACGAGCACATCGAGCACGCTCGAGGGGTCAACGTCGTTGTGGTGAGCCTCAATGGCGTGCACGATGGTGGGAGCCTCGCCGTACTTGCGGGCAAGGTCGGCGCCGATGACGGCGTGGGGACCCTCGACGCGATGGTCGATGGCCTTGCCAATGTCGTGCAAAAGACCCGCGCGCTTGAAGGGCGAGGAATCGAGACCAAGCTCGTCGGCCATAATCTCGCACATGCGGGCAACCTCAACGGAGTGGTTGAGGACGTTCTGGCCGTACGAAGTGCGGTAACGCAGGGCACCCAGGGTCCTCACGAGCTCGGGGTGAATGTCGTTGACCTCGAGGTCGAAGCAGGCCTGCTCGCCGGCCTCGAGCACCTTGGCGTTCACCTGATCGGTGGCCTTGTTGAAGAGCTCCTCGATGCGCGCCGGATGAATGCGACCGTCGGCAATGAGGTTCTCGAGAGTGACGCGGGCGATCTCGCGACGGACCGGATCGAAGCTAGAGAGCTGCACGGTCTCGGGCGTGTCATCGATGATGAGGTTCACGCCGGTCATCTGCTCGAAAGTGCGGATGTTGCGACCCTCGCGGCCGATGATGCGGCCTTTGAGGTCATCAGAGGGGATGTGCACCGTGGTGAGCGTGACCTCACCCACGTGGTCGGAGGCGCAGCGCTGGATGGCGGTGGCAAGAATGCGACGCGCGGTGCTCTCGCACTCGATGCGCGTACGCTGCTCGCTCTCGCGGATGATGGTGGCGCTCTGACGCGTCACATCGTCACGCACGCGATCGAGCAGCTCCTTGTGAGCCTCATCGGTGGTGAGGCCGCTGATACGCTCAAGCTCGGAGGTGTGCTTACGCTCGAGCTCCTCGACGTCGCGGGCACGCTTCTCAATCTGGCCAGCCTCGCTGGAGAGCTGGTGCTCTTTCTTATCGAGCGAGTCAGAGCGACGGTCGAGGGACTCCTCGCGCTGAAGCAGGCGGTTCTCGCGCTCGCGAATCTCACCAGCGCGCTGGGCCGCCTCGGCCTCGGATGCCTTCTTCTTCTCGAGAATCTCGGAATCGGCGGTCTGCCTAATGCGGAAGACCTCTTCCTTGGCGGAAATTTCCGCTTCTTTCTTGATGGTCTCGGCCTGCTTTTTTGCGCCGTCGAGTACCTGATCGGCCTCGGACTTTGCCTGAGTGAGCTTGCCGCTTGCGCTCTTAGCGGCGAAAAGCAGGGCGAGAGCCGCACCAATGACCGCTGCAGCGATTGCAACGACAACGTACATAACGTCCATGTGCTACCTCCCGGCTTCGTTTAGCTGTTATGCAAAACGGACGAAAGACGAGCACATGCCAACACTGACACGCCGCACGTTAGACGTCCGGCATCGTGAGCACCCTGAGGAATTAGATGAAGTTTTGACCGTTCTATATCCAAAACTCGCCTAAAACGAGAGAAGTCACAAATGCTAGACGATTGTACGTTCTCGGTGCGTTTTTGGTCAACCTCGCGGCATGAATCTACGCAGGCACTCTAAAGGCAGGAGGCCTTATGCGCCGTGCACGACCATCATTCGACCGCACACCGGGCACACGGCAAGGCTATCGCCCTTGATGAGCTGCTCGTACTGAGACTGCTGAAGTTCAACGCGGCAGCCGGTGCACACGTGATCCTCGAGTTTGCAGATGCCCACAAGGTTGTGCTGGGCGCAGGAGACGCGGTAGCGCTCGAGAAGGTCTGCGGGAATGGCCTGCTGCAGGGTCTCGCGGCGGGCGACGAGACGGGTAAGGTCCTCGCGCAGGGCACCGGCGCTCTTTTTGAAAGCCTCGACGAGCTCGGCCTCCTTGGCCTCGAGCTGGGTCTTAATGGAGGCAGCCTGACGATAGAGGCCCTCGAGACGCTCAAGCTCGGCCTTGGCCTTCTTCTGGTTGAAATCGACCTTCTCAAGGCGCTTGGCCAGACGGTCAAGCTCGGCCTTATAGCTCTGAGTGAGACGGAAGTCATCGGAAGCCTCGCTGTCGCGCTTGACTTCCTCGACACGGGCGCTCAGCGTGCGGCGGCGACCGTCGTTGTCCTCGACCTCGATGCGGGCGTCCTTGAGCAGGCCCACAATCTTCGTGGTCTTCTTGGAAAGCTCCTTGAGCCTTCCGCGAACCTCCTTGATTTGCTCTGCCTGGGGAATCTCGTCAATTGCCTTACGGTCGCGCATAATCTGCAAGTCAACCTGCTGGAGCTCGAGAAGATCGGTCGTGACCGGCATACTTGATTCCTCTTTCTCTGCAATTTCGTGTACAAGGAAGGTTACAAAAGCGTTTCATTCAATGGTCGAATCATGATACACGCCCAGACGCGTATCAGATGCTAGACCAATGCGAATCCTCGCAAAGCACCACACGCGCATCTTCAGGCACACTGAACGAGTCGAGAACGTCGTTGAGAACACCCACGAGCGGCAGCTCCGACACATCATGGCCGAGCACGATGACCGCGCATCCGTGGGTGAGAAGCTCGAGCGCCTTGTGGTAGCCGCACTCACCGCACACCACGACATCGCAACCGGCCTCAAGCGCATAGTGGCCGCAGTCACCGAGACTGCCGGTGAAGAATGCGGCACGGGTGCGAGTGGAATCAAGCGGACCATAGGCCTGCGCCACGTCGCCCAATGCGTCCTTGCACGAACGAGCAAGCTCGCGCAGCGTCATGCCGGAAGGCAGCGGCACGCAGGCACCCAGGCGGCCGAGGTTCTCCGGACGGTCGAATTCCAGGCCGCCGGACTGCGGAGCAAGACCCAGGCGAGCAGGCATGGCCGCACGAGCAGCCTCGCATCGGTCAAGGTTGGTATGGAACGACAAGACGGCAACACCCAGACGCATGGCCTCCCAAAGACACGAGCTTGCAAAGCTCGCACCACAAGAGGGCGGCGTAAGGGCATCGGGCATGGAGAGGCAGACCGGATGATGGGTGAGCAGCACGTTGGCACCAGCCGCATGAGCTGCGCGAACGTTGCCTGCCGAGGCGTCAAGGGCAAGGGCGATCTTGGTGACCTCCGCGTCGGGATCACCCACCGAAAGGCCGACCTTGTCCCACGGCTCAGCCCACATCTTCGGCAGGCATGAGAAGAGAGACGTCTCAAGTTCGCGCACCTTCATGGCAAATCACCTTTTCGAAATGAGTCGAGCCGGACGGGACAGACAGACACCGCGCGGGCGTCGGCAGTATTACGCGATTGAGACGCTACGCCAGCCACCAGCTGCAGTCGGGACATCGATGCTGCGATAGCCCGCCGCAGCGGCAAGCGCATAGGCCTGACCGATGTTCTCGCCGACGCGCGTCACCACATGGGCATCGGAGCCCACGGTGATGGGGACGCTGGCCGCATGGAAAAGGGAGAGCAACTCAGGGTGGGGGTAGAACCTGCCAACAGGCTTAATGGAACCCGCCGTGTTGATCTCCACGCGCACGCCGGCGGCAGCTGCATCACGGGCAGCCTGAGCATACAGGCGTTGCATAGCATCGCCCGAGGGATAACGGCCCAAGAGGCTCACGAGGTCGGGATGCGCCATGGAATCGAACAGGCCGCTGTGGCATGCTTGGCCCCAAAGGCGGAAATACCCCTCCCAAACAGCGTCGATGCCGCGCTCCTCCCAAAACGAGAGGTCGCTGAGGTCATCAATCCAGCGCATGTCCACCATGTGCACCGAGCCGAGCCGAAACGTCGCCCCGTGGGTCCAGCGGATGACGTTGTCAGCACAGCCCGGGTAGTAGTCGCACTCGAATCCAAAGACGACGTCAACTTCAGGGTGCTGTGCACGCGCCGCCTCGATGTCGGCGGCATAGGCGGGAAGGTCGGCTTCAGGGACACTGACCTCGCACGTGGGGTCGATTTCATGGGGCAACGTGAGATGGTCGGTGATGCAGATGGTGGTCAGTCCGAGCTCGCAGGCGCGGGAGACGTTGTCCTCCACACTCGCCTTGCCGTCGGAATAAAAAGTGTGGGTATGGCAGTCAACGAACTCCATGGTGCTCCCCTATCGTTTGCGCGTCGAGGCCTCGCGGCACACCCGTGCAAGTGCATGCGCCAAGCCCTCGCACTCCTCAGCACTCACACGCGCATCGAAGGAGATGCGCAGCGCACAGAAGGCGAGGTCGCGGGGCACTCCCATGGCAGCTAGCACATGACTGGGGTCGAGCGAACCGCTTGAACAGGCAGAACCGCCCGAAACCTCGTATCCCAGGTCGTCCAAGCCAAGGACGAGACCCTCCGTCTGATGGCCGGGCACAAGCAGATGCACGATGTTGGGAAGCGTCTCGGGCGTGTCGATGCCTTCGCGGCGCAAGGTCTCGAAAAAGTCGAGTCCTTCGGCGCGCAGCGTGTCAACAATCAGGCGGCCGTGGCTACGCAGAAGCGCGTCGTTGTCTTGAAGCGTGGCAGCGGCATGCTTGGCAACGGCCGCAAAGGCCATGGCCGAACGCACGTCTTGCGTGCCACTGCGAAGGCCGCCCTCCTGACCCCCTCCCACCTGCTGCGCCACGATAGGCGTGCGCGAGCGCACATAAAGCGCTCCGCACGAGACGGGACCCGCGACCTTGTGCGCAGCAAACGAGGCGGTGTCAACGCCCAACCGCGAGGTGCTGAAGGGAACATGGCCAAACGTCTGAATCGCATCGCAATGCACAAGCGCGCCCTGGGCATGCGCAAGGGTTACGACGCGCGCGATGGGCTGCACGGCTCCAACCTCGTTGTTTGCGCCCATCACGCAAACGAGCGCCACATCGGGACCCAGCATATGCTCAAGGGCCTCGAGGTCCACGACACCGTTGGAAAGCACAGGAATCCGCTCGACCGTAAAACCATCACGTTCAAGTGAAGCCGCAGGGTCAAGAACAGAGTCGTGCTCAACAGCACTCACAAGCACGCGGCGGCGCTTGGAGCCCGGTGTTTGGAGCTGTGCGAGTGCTGTGCCGCGGATGGCGAGTGTGTTGGCCTCGGTGCCACCACTCGTGAAGACGATTTCGCTGGGACGCTTCGCGCCAACGGCGCGTGCAACGTCGGTACGCGCGCGCTCAAGCGCGGCAAAAGCAGCACGGCCGCTGGTATGCAGGGAGTTTGGATTGGCGCCCGCCCACTCTTGGGCGTCGTAGCGGGCCATCTCCTCACGGCATAGGCTGGACATGGGGCTCGACGCCGCATGGTCGAAATAGTGGCGCACGCGCATGCTTAGAGCACCAAGCTCGCAGCGCCGGCAGCCCTGATCTGCTCCATGGCGGCATGGGGGTCCTCGGCACCGAAAATGGCCGAGCCAGCCACAAGCATGTTCGCGCCAGCCTCACACACGAGCGGAGCAGTCTTGACGCTGATGCCACCATCAACCTCAACCACAGGGTTACAGCCGAGGTTTGCGCACATGTCACGCAGCTCGCGGATGCGACGAGCGGTGGAGGTGATGTAAGACTGGCCGCCGAAGCCGGGGTTCACGCTCATGACGAGCACGACATCGAGCTCCTCGACAACATCGCGCAGCAAGCACACGGGAGTGGCGGGGTTGATGGCGATGCCGGCAAGGGCACCGCGCTCACGGACATGGCGAGCGAAGCGGTTGGCATGCGTGAGAGCCTCAAGCTGGGCAGTCACGAGCGAGGCGCCTGCGTCGATGTACCAGTCGCAAGTTGGCTCGGGGTTGTCCACCATGAGGTGCACGTCAAGGGGGTTGCTGAAGCAACCGGCCAGACCTTTGACAAACATGGGACCGATGGTGAGGTTCGGCACGAAGTGGCCGTCCATGACGTCGACATGGATGAAGTCAGCGCCGTTGGAAACCTGCGAGATGCTCTCGCGCAGGGCCATGAAATCCGCCGAGAGAATCGACGGGGACATCATCACATCGGTTTTGGACAACGTAGCTGCAGGCATGTCGTGCTCCCCTCTTCGAACTCCAGACGATGGGCGAAACAGTTTATGTTAATCGAGACCGTAGAACTCCATGCGCGGAGTGCGGCGGAACAAGGTCTCGGCAATTTCGGGCAGAGGCGTGCCCTCATAGAGCAATGAATGCACCGCCTCAGTGAGCGGCACCTCGACTTCCAGTTCACGGGCCATATGCAGGATGGAACGACAGGCGCGGGCACCCTCGACGACCATGTGGGTGCGTGCCTCGTAGGACTCGAGCGTTTCACCCTTTGCAAGCGCTGCGCCGAAAGTCTGGTTGCGAGAGTGGGCGCTCGTGCAGGTGGCAACGAGATCGCCCATACCGGCCAGGCCCATGCAGGTCATGGGGTCGCCGCCGCGGGCGACCACGATGCGGCTCATCTCGGCAAGGCCGCGCGTCATGATGACGGAGAGCGTGTTGTCACCAAACGAGAGGCCCTTGACCACACCGCAGGCAATGGCCACGACGTTCTTGGCCGCAGCGCACACCTCAACGCCCACCTCGTCAGTGGACACGTAGGTGCGAAAAAGATCAGCGTTAAAAAGGTCCCTAAAGTACTCGGCGCATGCCAGGTCGCTGGAGGCAGCAACGGCGCCGGCGGGCATGTCGAGACAGACTTCCTCGGCATGGTTGGGTCCCGACAGGCACGCGATTCGATTGCGCCCCGTGAGCTCGTCTTCCACGACCTCGGTCATGAGCTTGTTGGTGCCGTACTCGATGCCCTTGGTAAGCACGCAAACGGGCAGGTCAGGCGCGATAAAGGGGCTGCAGTCACGAGCGACCGAGCGCAGGTGGCTTGAGGGCACAACGAACAGCACCGCGTCGGCCCCCTCGAGGCACCACGCATGGTCGGTGCTGGAGACCACATTCTCGCCCAGCTTGCATGCGGGCAAATAGACGGGGTTGGTATGCTCCTCGTTGATGGAACGGGCAACCTCGGGGTTGTGCGACCAAAGGCGCACCTCGTTGCCCTGCTTGGCCATATGCCCGGCAACTGCGGTACCCCACGAGCCGGCGCCGACCACGCAGACGCGCTGCTTCACCACATCACCTACTTCGACTTTTTAACGGAGAACTTGCTCTCCTGCCCGTGGGCGAGCTTCTTGATATTGGAGCGATGGCCCCAAATGACAAGCGCCGACACGATGCAGACGATGACCGTGAAAGCCACCGAAGGCTGATAAAAAAGATTGGCAAAAATGGGCAGCGACAGGGCACCGGCAATGCTGCCGAGCGAGACATATCGCGTGCTAACAGCAAAAATCAGGAACGGCCCCCAGAGGCTCAGACCTGCCCACGGCATGAGCACCACCGCGCCACCGAAGCCCGAAGCAATGCCTTTGCCACCATGAAAATGCAGGAATGGGGTGAACATGTGGCCCAAAATGACCGCAAGGTACACCAGTGCCGCACACCAGTCGTAGACGCCGCCCGGGGCGGTCGTCTCGATGGCACCTGCGCCCACCACGCCGATGAGAAGCTTGCCGATCAAAACGGCGACCACGGCCTTGAGGATGTCGCTGACCAGCGTGAGAATGCCAGCCTTGGCACCCAGGGTGCGAGCCACGTTGGTAGAACCGACGTTGCCCGAACCCTGGGTACGGATATCCACGTTGCCAAAAGCCTTACCGATGAGATAGGCGGAAGGGATGCCGCCAAGAACATACGCGATGACACACGCCAGGGCACACATCACATAGACAAGCATGGTGGAAGGTTATCTCCTAACGGTTTCGCGCTGCCAGGGGCAAGAGCCTACATGGCCTTCTTCTTGAACTTGAACCTGATGGGCGTACCGGTGAGATCGAAACGGTCGCGGATGCGGTTCTCGAGGAAGTGCTCGTAGTTGGGGGTGACGAGCTCGGGCATATTCACGAAGATGGTGAAGATGGGAGGCTTGTTGCCCGTCTGCGTGATGTAATTCATCTTGAGGCGCTTCGTGCCCTTCGTCACCGTGTGGCCGAACTCGCGCAGCTCGGTGAGGAGCTTGTTGAGCTGCGGGGTCGGGATGACCTGGCGACGGTGGGCGTCGGCGGTGTTCACAGCGTCCCACACGCGCAGGCAGGAGCGGCCCGTGAGGGCGGAGCTGCGCACCACGGGGGCGTAGGAGACGAAGTTGAGGCGCTCGGCCACGTCGTTCTCGAGCTCCTCGCGGCGCTCGGCGGTGTCGACGAGGTCCCACTTGTTGAGCAGGACGACCACGGCGATGCCGTTGTTGTGCGCCATGCCGGCGACGCGCTGGTCCTGCTCGGTGACGCCGATGGTGGAGTCGATGACGATGAGGGCCACGTCGGCGCGCTCGATGGCGCGCTCGGCACGCAGGAGTAGAACTCCAGGTCCTCGTTGATAACGGTGCGCTTGCGCATACCGGCGGTGTCGATGAGGCGGTACTTGACGCCCTCGTGCTCGACGAGCGTGTCGACGGCGTCACGGGTGGTGCCGGCCACGTCGCTCACGATGGAGCGCTGCTCGCCGCAGAGGCGGTTGAGCAGCGAGGACTTGCCGGCGTTGGGGCGGCCGACGATGGCGACGCGGATGAGGTCCTCGGGGATCTCCTCCTCGGTGGCCTCAGGCAGCGAAGCCACGACGTCGTCGAGGATGTCGCCCACGCCGTTGCCGTGCTGGGCGCTGATGGGGTACGGATCGCCCAGGCCCAGGCTGTAGAACTCGTAGGCGTTGGCGTCCTGCAGGACGGAGTCGCACTTGTTGACGGCCAGGAAGACCGGTTTGTCGGTGCGCTTCAGGATGCGAGAGACGGCCTCGTCCTCCTCGGTGACGCCGGTCTTGCCGTCGACGAGGAAGATGATGGCGTCGGCCTCGTTGATGGCGAGAACCGCCTGGTCGCGAATCTTGCTCTGGAACGCATCCTCGGAATCGCCGACCTCGATACCGCCGGTATCGCACAGCGAGAACTCGGTGCCGTTCCAGTCGGAATCATGGAACGTCCTGTCACGGGTGACGCCCTCGGTCTCGTGCACGATGGCCTCGGGACGCTGGGAAACACGGTTGACGAACGTGGACTTGCCCACATTGGGCCTGCCCACCACTGCAACGACAGGCTTTGTCATGGGTGAACCTCCTTGAGAAAAAACATACGTGCGTTCAGGGTACCACGCTCAGAGCACTTCGAACGCGCGTTTGATGCCTTGGGGCACCGCGGTCACGAAAAAGCCCCGAGCACCGCGGTCCTCGAGCGCGTGGACAAGCTCGTCGGCCGCAACGCCGTCAAGTGTGAGGCGGTCGGCGTTGAGCATGATGTCGGGCAGCCACACGACGGTGTGCGACAGGTCCTGGGGAAGCTGCGCCAGAACGTCGCAGGCACACAGAAGCCCCGTGACGTTGACGTTGCCCCCGAAGTAGTCGTTCTCCACCGCAACGACCTCGCAGCGACCCTCAACGGGCAGCGCCTGGACGAAGTCGCGCACCACGTGCGCGCTCGCGCAGCCCGAGATGAGCAGCACCCGCTCCCCCGCCGCCTCGAG
>USJP01000007.1 GCA_900555105.1 uncultured Coriobacteriaceae bacterium
GGTCTCGACAAGCTCGGCATCCGCTACACCGGTGGCAAGAACTCTCCCTACATCTGGCTTGAATGCCCCAACCAGATGAGCTCGTGGGACTTCTTCGACTTTCTGCTTGAGAAGGCCCAGGTAGTAGGTACGCCTGGTGTTGGCTTTGGTCCTGCTGGTGAGGGATACTTCCGTCTTTCCGCTTTCGGCAGCACGGCCGACTGCAAGGAGGCCATGGAGCGCATCGCGACGGTTCTCCATGCTGAGGGCCTGGCGTAAGAACACGGTCGTAGCAACAAGTGGTTGACAAGGGGCTCAGGGATTCATTCCGGGCCCCTTTTTAGCGTCAGAAAACAAGCCGGGCATGCGATGAGGCAAGCCCGGCCCGTTGGTGTTTGTTGGTGCGCCGCGTGATATCGAATGGCGGACCTAGAAGATAGTCATGAACAGTTTGGCCAAGGCAAAGCCGATGAGACCGCAGCAGGGGAAGGTGAGCACCCAGGCTGCGACCATGTGCTTGGCAATGTCCCACTTCACCTTGTGGGGGTTCTTGATGAAGCCCACGCCCATGATGGAAGATGTGTTGGCGTGCGAGGTGGAAACCGGCATGCCTGTGAGCGAGGCGATAAGCAGGGTAATGCTCGTCGAGAGGCTTGCGGCAACGCCCTGGGGAACCTCAAGCTTGACCATGTCCATGGCAACAGACTTGATGATGCGCTTGCCGCCTACGGCCGTGCCTAGGGAGATGGCCAGCGAGCACACGATCATGAGCCATAGCGGGAAGCCGTCGGCGCTCGGTTCAGAGGAACCGAAGGAGAGCGCGATACCCAGAAGGGCGATGGACATGAACTTCTGGCCGTCCTGGGCACCGTGCAGGAACGAGAGCGCCACGGCACACACATCCTGAACGGCCATGAAGAAGCGGTTTGCGCTGCGACGGTTGGCGTTGCGACACGCAAAGTTGATGAACTTCATGAGCAGGCAGCCAAGGATGAAGCCGGCTCCCAGGGAGAAAATCATGCCGTAGATGACCTTGGCCCACTCACTGGGAACGACGCCGGCCCAGCCGTTGAGTGCGATGGCGCCGCCTGTGATGCCGGCGATAAGCGAGTGGGACTTCGAGGCCGGGATGCCCATGAGCCAACAGAATACGCCCCAGACGATGGCTCCTATCATGGCGGCCACCAAGGCGAGAAGTGCCGCATGGGTGTTTCCCGAGAAATCGACCATGCCGAACATGGTGTGGGCCACAGCGGTGGAGATGTAGGTCATGCCGAGCAGGCCCACGAAGTTGAAGACCGACGCGAGTGCGATGGCCGTGCCGGGGCGCAGACACCGTGTGGAAACCGCGGTCGCGATGGCATTGGGTGCGTCGGTTGCGCCCGAGATGACGGTAACGGCGATAACGAGTGCAACGATGAGCCACAGAACAGGATACATAGCAGCCTGTTCGATGAAAGCGGAAAGGGTGAGTGCCATCGGTCCCCAACTTTGTAAAGAATCGGCCAATAATACGTCAAAAGTCAGAAAACTAATATAGCAGCATGGCTTGCTCCCAGTGGCCCTCAAGCGGGCCAAAGCCACAAGAGGTCGATTTACTGCTTGGAAATCAGGTCTACGACTGTGAGGTCCGCAGACGCCTTTGCAATGATGTCGCGGCTGCCGAAGACACAGATCCGACCTTGCTCGGCGACGCCGTGCAGGGCCTGGGCAAGGTTGCGCAACGCCTGCGGGGTCGTTGCGAGTTCCTCGTTGCGCAAACGCTCTCTCCAGAGGGGGTCACGGCGGGCAAGGTAAAGGCCGTCTTGCCTGCGTGCCACCTGGTAGGGCTTTTTGGGAGAGTCGTGGGCCGCAAGGGTACTCACGATGTAGCCTTCCAAGTCTTCCTCAGTGGGTTCGTAGCTCTCAATCCAGGAGGCACAGGCGTCCATGCGAGCAAGAGAGTCGTCGAGATTGGGGTCGCGGAAGGTATAGAAGCCCACCTCGCCGTCGATGTCAGGCTTGATGCCGCAGCCGTAGGCGCCGCCCTTCACGCGAATCTCGTTCCAGAGATACTCATAGTTGATGGCTTTTTGCGCCACGTTCCATGCGCCGGAGAACGTGCTGCCAGAAAGAGGTCCGCAAAGGGCCTTGGAGACGAAACACACGTCAGTGGGAACAACGAATGCTTCGTTGACGAGCGCAGCAGGGGGAATGACGAGGCGCGTTTGCTGAGCCTTTGCTTCCTCCAGGCCAAGGGTACCCGCCTTGTCCCAGTAAGCGGCGAGGTCGCACTTGGGGCCGGCGAAGCTGTGATAGTCGTTCCCGCGCTTGAACGTGCGCTTGCAGACATCGGCAAGTTTGGCCGGAAGGTCGCTAGAAACCTCTGCCCAGTTTTTGAGCAGATCACAGACGAAACGGTAGTAATCGACGCCGCCAAAGTGCTGACCCAGCCTCTTTTTGTCATCGGTGTAGCTCATGGCGCGCGCCAGGGCGTATGAGTGGCCGGAGTTTGCAAAAGCCTGCTCAGCATCGAGCTTTTGCTGCGTAAGGACCGTGCGGATGCGCTCGGTGTCATCAAAGACCGTCTGCGACCACACATGCGCGGGCAGCTCGGCCAGGTCGATGACGTTTTCCGAAAGGGCGCAGGCCCCCACGACAAGCCAGGCACAAGGTTGTCCCGTGTCCTCGCGGCGCGTCACATGGGTGGAGAACCCAAGGCGTCCCAGGCGGCTTTCCACAAGCAGGTCGAGCTCTGCGGCGCTGTGGCTGGTTGTGGCCATCTTGCCGAGCAGACTGCAGGCAAGCGTCACATAGCAGAGCTCGTCCCAGGCGAGGTCGTCGAGGGGGAAGTAATGATAGGTGTAATCGATGCGGCGCGTGTCCAGGTCGTAATGGGCGCACGGCAGTGGAGTGTCTTGGGCCAAAACGAGGGGTGTCTCCGTCGGGCCCTGCCCCACATCGCACAGGTGCAGGCGTGGCAGGGTGGCAAGCGCCTCAGGGGAGTCGGGTTCGTCTTGGATGCGATGCAACTCGTTGGCTGCGCGCTCGACATTGTCGAGTTGCTGGGGTGATACCTCCTCGGCCGCATCGACCTGGTCTTGTTCCGGCTCGCATTCGTCCTCTTCGAGGGCAATAAGCTCGCAGCGGCCGTGGTGATTTGTGTCGACAAAGATGTCGCGCACGGTATCTTCCCAAAACGTCGTGGTGAGGCCCTCGCGCAGCGTGCGCATCGAGTCTTCGTAGCGCAGGTAATCGCAGGGCATCTCGTCGTCGTACAGCCAGCCGCACATGGCGTTGATGGCCAGCGCCACGCCATCGGCCATGCCCGAGTCACGCTCGCGCAGGCTGAAGTCGGCGGCGTCGAGTGCCGCCGAGAGTTCTGCGCGCGGCACGCCCTCGCGTGCCATGCGGGAAAACTCGGTCTTCAGTAGCTCGGTGAGCTCGTCTGCCGCCCCGGCGCGTGCGCCGCGCAGCTCGATGACCACATAAGGCTGCAGCAGGCCGTCGTACACGAAGCAGTCCACGTCGCAACCCAAGTCCGATTCGAGAATCGCGCGCTTGAGCGGGGCCTCGTTGCTGCCCATGAGGGCGTCGCACAGGATCTCGCAGGCCAGGACGCGCGTGCGGTCGCGGAACGTTCCGATGACGAATCCTTCCGTGACGCAGGCGTTGTCGGGGCTCGTCTGCATCTCTTTATGCACGTCGAGACGTACGACGGGTGCCTGAAGTTCCAGGGGGTTTGCAGAACCGGCCGCGCGTCCGCTTTGACGCTCCTTGTCGATGAAGCCTGCAATGAGCTCGAGCTCGGGCATGAGAGCGATGTCGCCGTACAGCACGATGCGGGCGTTTGCCATGTTGTAATGGCGCGCATGGGTGTCCAGGTACGACTCATAGGTGAGGTCGGGGATGGCCGCGGGGTTGCCGCCGGATTCGTATCCGTAGGCGGTGTCGGGGAACAGCGCCGCGTTGAGGCCTGCCAGGGCGACCTCGTCCGGGTCGGACATGGCCCCGCGCATTTCGTTGAGCACTACGCCATTGGTCACGAGGTGCCTGTCTGCGCCTTCGCCCTCCACTTCGTAGTGCCAGCCTTCCTGTTCGAAGATCGCACGCTTGTGGTAGAGCTGGGGGAAGAGCACGGCGTCGAGATAGACGCTCATCAAGTTCATGAGGTCGCGCTCGTTGGTGCTTGCGACTGGGTACATCGTTTTGTCGGAGAACGTGAGCGCGTTGAGGAACGTCTGCATCGAGGTTTTGAGCAGGTTGACGAACGGCTCCTTTACCGGATACTGGTCGCTGCCGCATAAAACGGAGTGCTCTAGGATGTGAAAGACGCCCGTGTTGTCGACGGGCGGTGTCTTGAACGTGACGGAAAACGACTTGTTCTCATCTTCATTTGCAAGCCACATGAGCGGCGTGCCGGTCTGATCGTGGCGCATCACCACGGCCCGGCCGTCGATTTCGGGCAAGTCCTCTATGCGTTCGACCCGAAAACCGTGCAGCGCATCGCCTACATGAAGGTTGCGCGCGGTTTGGTTGGACGTATCGGCCATAACTCAACCTTTCTCATCGTGTTTGACGGGTCGAATTGTACCCGTGCCGTATGTCCTCTCAGCGATGAAGGCATGCTTTTCTGCCTGTGGGGGGCTCAAGGTGGGTATGATAAATAAGTCGTGCGTTTATCTTCCAAAACGAAAGGCTTTCTCATGCCGAAGAAGCACAAGTTCGACTATTTTGAAGCGTTTTGTGCCCAGGCCGACATCGCTCGCAAGGAGTCGCAGGCTCTGCTCGATGTCGTCGAGAACTTCAAGCCCGACCCTGAGTGGCTTCGCGGGAAGATGGAGGTGATTCACGCCATCGAGAACGAGGGAGACGACATCGCCCACGAGATCATCGAGCGTCTCGCCACCGAGTTTTTGCCTCCCATCGATCGCGAGGACGTCACCGAGCTCACTATGCTGCTCGACGATGTGACCGACGAGATCGAGGAGGTCGTGCAGCACATCTATATGTACGACTTCAAAGAGCTTCATCCTGCGGTTGTGCCCACTGCGCGCGTCATCGACGCCGCGGTTGAGGCGCTCTACGAGGCGACGAAGGCATTCAACGAGTTCAAGAAGCCCAAGAAGCTCGAAAAGCTTCTCATTGCCGTGCATGACCGTGAGTCTGAGGGCGACGAGTTCTACATCGAGAACAAGCGTGATCTGTTTGCCAACCACCCTGATGCCTCGGCCGCGTACCTCATTTCGTGGAACGGCATGTTCTCTCACATGGAGGCCTGCTGCGACGTATGCGAGGACGTTGCTTGTGTCATGCAGAAAGTCATGCTCAAGAACTCTTAATGCATAATTCACAAAAGAGCGTTATCATTGGAATTTGTCGCCTTCCGCCCGGGAGGCGACTGCCTGGTTGTGCGCCGTTTACGCACGCCGGGCGTCTGTAGGCAAGTCACCCGAACCGACACGGGGTGACACAGACCGATTAGGGAGACCCCCCAATGACGAGCGTTCTGAACGAGCATTCAACGCACACCCACACCTGTGGCGAGCTGCGCGCCAGCGACATTGGCGCTACCGTCACGCTGAATGGTTGGGTGCAGCACCGCCGCGACCACGGCGGTCTCATTTTCGTCGACTTGCGCGACCGCGAGGGTCTCACGCAGTGCACGTTCGACCCGGAGCTTTCTGGCACCGAGGCGTTCCACACCGCCGAGACCATCCGTCCCGAGTGGCCCATCTCCGTCACCGGTACAGTGCGCCATCGTCCTGACGACACCACGAACCCCAACATGGTCACCGGCGAGGTCGAGGTCCTTATCACCGACATCAAGGTGATCAACACCTGCAAGACCCCGCCCTTCCAGATCGAGGATGGCATCGATACCGCCGAGGACACGCGTCTGCGCTACCGCTACCTGGACCTGCGCCGTCCTGAGATGCTCAACAACCTCAAAGTGCGCAACTCCTTCTGCTGGGGCATGCGCGAGGCTCTGCACAATCGTGCCTTCCTCGAGGTCGAGACGCCCATCCTGTTCAAGTCCTCGCCTGAGGGCGCTCGCGACTTCATCGTCCCGAGCCGCATCCAGCCCGGCAACTTCTATGCTCTTCCCCAGTCGCCCCAGCTGCTCAAGGAGCTGCTCATGGTGAGTGGTGTTGAGCGCTACTACCAGGTTGCCAAGTGCTTCCGCGACGAGGACCTGCGCGCCGATCGTCAGCCTGAGTTCACCCAGGTCGACCTCGAGATGTCGTTCATCGATATGGACGGCGCCATCTGCCTTCTTGAGGATGTCCTGAAGGACGCCTTCGCCCATGTGGGCGTCGAGCTGCCCACCCCGCTGCGTCGCATGCCTTACTGGGAGGCCATGGACACCTACGGATGCGATAAGCCTGACACGCGTTACGGCATGCATCTGGTCGACCTGACCGACATCTTCGCAAACTCGCAGTTCAAGGTCTTTGCTACGGCCGCCAATACCGAGGGCCAGGTCGTCAAGTGCATCAACGCCAAGGGCGCCGGCACCTGGACCCGTGGCGAGATCGACAAGCTTCCCAAGGTTGCCGAGACCTTCGGCGCCAAGGGTCTTGCCTGGATTGCCTTCCGTGAGGATGGCTCCGTCAACAGCCCCATCGTCAAGTTCTTCTCTGACGAGGAGATGGCTGCTCTCAAGGAGCGCGCCAACGTTGAGCCCGGCGACCTCGTTATGTTCGCCGCCTGCGGCCGCGTGCTTGCCGACGAGATTCTGGGCGGCATGCGTACCCACATGGCCAATGCCCTGGGCATCAAGCGTGAGGGCCATGACTTCCTGTGGGTCGTCGACTTCCCGATGTTTAAGTACGACGAGGATGAGAAGCGCTACTCCGCTGAGCACCATCCCTTCACTCAGCCTTGCTACGAGGACCTCGACAAGATCGAGGATGACCCGCTGAGCGTGGGCTCCTACACCTATGACTTCGTCATGGACGGCTACGAGGCCGGCGGCGGCGGTATCCGTATCCACAACGCCGACCTGCAGATGCGCGTTCTCAAGCGCCTTGGTTTCACCGAGGAGCAGGCAAACGCCCAGTTCGGCTACCTCATCGAGGCGCTCGGCTACGGTGCCCCCACCCTGGGCGGTTTCGCCCTGGGCCTGGATCGCGTCTGCATGCTGCTGTGCGGCTGCGACTCCATCCGCGACGTCATGGCCTTCCCCAAGACCTCTTCGGGCAGCGACCTTATGAGCGCGGCGCCCAGCGAGGTCAGCACGAAGCAGCTCAAGGAAGTTTCCCTGCGCGTGCTTTAAAGCGCCTTAAGGTATGTAGCGGACCTTTTCGCGTTGATTTGCCCGCCGGCGCATGGTGATGTGCCCGCGCGGTATACTGAAGAGGACCCTGAATGGGCGCGGTCGGTGCTTTTGCTGCACTGGCCGTGCCCGTCCCATACGTTAGGAGGCCATCATGGTCCGCCTGCAAACTTCTCTGGGCATGCGTCTTTTTGTCGCGCCCTTGGCCTGTGCGGTTCTTTGTGCTGGTTGCGTTGCGTTGCCTTACACTTCCGTCGCTTTTGCCGATGAGGCTGCAAGCGACGCTGCTGCTGCTGCTACTACTACTACTGTCGCAACTTCTGGCGTCGACGCCGTCGAGCCTGCACAAAGCGATGCGTCTGTTGATTCGGTTTGTGCTGTGAAGCCCGAGGATGTCGATGCGTGTCTTGGTGGGCGCTCTGTTTTCACCCGGGCCGAGGCCGTGTATGCGCTCATCGATGCGTCCAGTCTTCCCCAAGAGCTTGCCGGCGGCGAGGCTGTCATGGCATGCGTGCTTGAATGCGGGAAGTCCTATGACGTTTCGGCTCTGGCAAACCTGAAGGTTGCCTATGTCGTCGTCCCTGAGGGGGCGCTCGACGGTCTTGTGAGCGCGGATGCGACTGACTCGGGGGAGGCCGATGGGGACTCGATGGCTGACGATGAGGCAGCTACGAGCACAGATGATGCCCAGACCAGCGCAGATGCGTCTCAGACAGCCACCGATGTAGCCGATGCTACTACGCAAGTGGTTCATCTTTACGGTATTTCCCAAGAACAGGCGCTGTCCTGCGGCGTCTATACGGCAACCTCGCTGAGCGCCGAATATCACTTCGAGGGACTTGAGAAGGCTTCCGAGAACGTCTTTGCCTTTGGTGCCGGAGCCTCTTCTGAGCAGACTCCTGGAGCTGGCGGCTCGCAAACGGGAAATGGTGAAGGAAGCTCTGCTGACGCCTCGGCTGCAAAAACGCACCTTCAAGCAAAGGTTTCTCTTGAAGGCTCCGAGCTCGCTGCCAATCAGTTCTTGTTTGCAATCGAGTCTCTCGACGGTGCCCCTCAGCCGGAACTCTCCCAGGCATCAAACAATGCGGATGGCCTGATTGATTTTGGTGAAGTTGCATTCTCTGCTCCTGGAGACTACACCTATCGCATTTCCCAGGTACCTGGGGATTTTGCCAGCGTCACCTATGACACATCGTCTTTCGAGGTCGTTGTCCATGTCGACGTTGACGGGCAAGACGGTGCTCTCACCGTGTCTGAGCCTGAGGTCCCTGCGTTTTCCAACAAGATGGGAAAGCCTGCCGAGTCTGAGGAAACGACTCTTGCCCCTGTGACGGCAAGTTTGTCCACAAAGGTCACCCTCAAGGGAGCCGATCTCAACGCGGGTGCATATCAGTTCAAGATCACCTTGATCGACGGCGCTCCCGAGCCTACCGCCACCATGGCTGTCAACACGCAGGATGGAGTCGTTGATTTTGGCGGGGCGACCTTTACCAAGCCTGGCACCTACACCTACAAGGTCGTTCAGGTGCCCGGCGATGCGGAAGGCATCACCTATGACGACTCGGTTCTCACGTTCACTGTCATTGTTGAGGCAAACGCCGACAAGACCGCCCTCGTTGCCCAGGTGACCCCCTCATCAACGCAGGGGTTTGTCAACTCGTACAAGGCAGTTGAACCTGCTTCATCACAGGCTCAGACGAGCACCTCTGCCTCTGAGCCGTATCATGCCGCTGCTGTGATTATTACCGCGTCAGTGAGTCAGCCGGGCGGCAAATCTGCTGCCGGCAGTATGTCGTTCGATGTGGTCGACGATTCCGGTGCCGTAGTGACTACAGGCACCAACGATGCCAACGGTACCGTGCGCTTCTCCACTATCGAGCTTTCCGAGGCGGGGGAGTACACCTACACCGTTTGCCCTGCGCAGGGCACGTCTTTGTCGGCCGTGGCTTCGAGTGGGGAGACGCCCTCGTATCGTGTCACCGTCAAGGTTGAGGACACGGGCACGGGCTTGCTCGCCACGGTGTCTTACCCCGATGGCAGGCCCAATTTCACCGCCAGCACGGTGGCTGCCAAGGAGAAGTTGGCCACGAGCGGTTCGGCGGCAACGCTTGAGTCTCAGAACGCCGTCCAGCAGGACGTACCGACCGCCCAAGTTGCCGTGTCGCCCGTCGTCATTGCCGTGGCTGCGGTCTGCGGCGTCGTCCTTGCTGCCGCTGTCGCTTGCATCGTTCGCTTGCAGACCAAGGGCGGCAAAAGTGATCCCGCTCATGCGGCCCATGGGGCTTCCAAGAAGAAGTAGCGCTTCGACTGCTGCCAATACAAACGGGCCGAATGCTGTAAAGGCTTGAATCCCGATATCAAATCACCTGGTTTTACGAGAGAGGCGGAGTTCCCTGCAAGGGGAACCCGCCTTTTTTCACAACTTCAAAATTCTCCGTATATAACTTTCTTATTAATTACCTGAATCGAACTTTACCTTAGCGAACATTGCAGTTAGAATACCTTCCGATTTGTTAGCTAGAGCAATCTTATTGTCTGGAGAAGGAGGAGCCATGTCGGGAGCACTGCCTTTGTCGTTGGCCCAGGGTGGTCGCGTCATGCACGTTGAGTCGGTGCATGGCAACGATGATATGCACCGCCACCTCGAGTCTCTCGGATTCGTCGACGGTGCCGAGCTCGAGGTCGTCTCTCAAGGCGCGGGCACGGTGATCGTGACCATCAAGGGTTCACGTCTGGGACTTAACGAGCAGACCGCTCGTCACGTCTACGTGATGTAGCAGGTACGAGTACGGAAAGGAGGAATTGGATGAAAACGTTGCGCGATATCCCCGTGGGTGGCGATGCCGTTGTTGTGCGTCTTGCCGGCCAGGGTCCCCTCAAGCGCCGCATCATGGACATGGGCATTACGAAGGGTGCCTCAGTGCACGTTCGCAAGGTTGCGCCCCTGGGAGACCCCATCGAGGTCACCGTACGCGGCTATGAGCTGTCGCTTCGCAAGGACGAAGCAGAGAACGTGATCGTTGAGGAGTAATTGGCCCTGCACGGTCGACCCAAAACAAAGACAGGCTGTATGGCCTGCAGGTGGGGCAAAGGTGCCCCACCGGCAATTCCCGGGAGGAAATAACTGTGAGCATTCAAGTTGCTCTCGCCGGTAACCCCAACTGCGGTAAGACCACGCTGTTCAACCGCATCACCGGCGAAAATGGTTACGTTGGAAACTGGCCTGGCGTAACCGTCGAAAAGAAGCAGGCAAAGCTGCTCGGCGACAAGGACGTTGTCGTCACCGACTTGCCTGGCATTTACTCGCTGTCGCCCTATTCGCCCGAAGAGGTCTGTTCGCGCGACTATCTGGTCAACGACCGTCCCGACGTCGTGATCAACCTCGTTGACTCCACGAACATCGAGCGCAGCCTGTACTTGACCACTCAGATTCTCGAGCTTGGTCTTCCTGTCGTCATTGCGCTGAACATGACCGACCTGCTCAAGAAGAACGGCGACGTCGTTGACACCGCGAAGCTCTCCGATCTTTTCGGCTGCCCCGTTGTTGAATGCTCGGCGCTGAGGGGCGCTGGCGTTGACGAGGTCATCGCTGCCGCCAAGAAGGCTGCCGCCGCCAAGAAGGCCGCTGCCCCCACGGTCAAGTTTTCCGACAAGATGGAGGGCGCCCTCTCCAAGATTGACGAAATCGCTGGTGCTAGCGCGCCTGCGGCTCTCAAGCGCTGGTATGCCGTCAAGCTTTTTGAGGGCGACGAGACGGCCTTTAAGCAGCTCAGTCTTTCGGGCGACAAGCAAGCCCGCGTAAAGGCCATTTCGGCCGCCATGGAGCAGGAGCTTGAGGACGACGCGGAATCCATCGTGACGGCGGAGCGCTATGACCTCATCGCCTCGGTGGTTGCAGCCTTCCTCAAGAAGGCCCCCAAGAAGGTCTCCACCACTGAGAAGATCGACCGCATTGTCACGAACCGCTGGCTCGGCATCCCGATTTTTATCGTGGTCATGTGCCTGGTGTACTATGTCGCCGTCGTGACGGTGGGTACGTGGGGCACAGACTGGGCCAATGACGGCGTCTTTGGCGACGGTTGGTTCCTCGGCTCTGGCCAGGAGGCCTATGACGAGGCGGTCGAGGCCGCTGGCGACGATGCTGACAGCGTTGACCCCCACGACTTCGGCACCTACATCACCGGCATCCCGGTCATTGTGGGCGACGCCCTCGAGGGCGCCAATGTCGAGCCCTGGGTCCAGAGCCTGGTCGTCGACGGTGTTATCGGCGGTGTGGGCGCAATCTTGGGCTTCGTGCCTCAGATGATCGTACTCTTCGCCTTCCTGTGCCTGCTTGAGGACTGCGGCTACATGGCCCGCGTCGCGTTCGTCATGGACCGTGTGTTCCGCCGCTTCGGCCTTTCGGGTAAGTCGTTCATCCCGATGCTCATCTCCACGGGCTGCGGCGTTCCCGGTGTCATGGCCACGAAGACCATCGAGAACGAGAACGAGCGTCGCATGACCACCATGACGACGACGTTCATGCCCTGCGGCGCCAAGGCCCCCATCATCGCCCTGCTCATGGGCGCACTCGTGGGTGCCGACTCCGAGTCGTGGTGGGTCGTGCCGCTGTTCTACTTCATGGGCATCGCCGCCATCATCGTTTCCGGCATCATGCTCAAGAAGACCAAGTGGTTTGCCGGTGAGGCCTGCCCCTTCATCATGGAGCTTCCCGCATACCACATGCCGGCTCTTCGCAGCTATCTGCTCCACATTTGGGAGCGCGTGAAGTCCTTCATCGTCAAGGCCGGCACGATCATTTTCGCCGCCACCGTGCTCGTGTGGTTCCTCTCCAACTTCGGTTGGGTCGACGGCGTCTTCCAGATGCTCGATCCCGACATGGAGATTACCGACCCCAATGTGACCAGCTACATGGATTACTCCATCCTCGCTGCGTTCGGCGGTGCCGTGGGCATCATCTTTGCCCCGCTCGGCTTTGACTCCTGGCAGGCCACCTCGATGACCATCACGGGCCTCATTGCCAAGGAGAACGTTGTCTCCACCTTTGGCACCCTGTACAACCTCGCCGATTTTGGCGAGGGCGATGCCGAGATGTGGCAGGCTTTTGGCACGATGGTTTCCAGCACTGGCGCCATGATCGCCTTCGGTGCCTTCAACCTGCTGTGCGCCCCCTGCTTTGCCGCCATGGGTACCATTCGCAAGCAGATGAACTCGGCAAAATGGTTCTGGATTGCCATTGGCTACGAGTGCTGCTTCGCTTGGGTGGTCGCCCTTATGATCAACCAGTTCTACAACCTCATTGCCCTTGGTCAGTTTGGGTTCTGGACGGTCGTGGCGTTTATCTTCCTGGCGCTTATGCTCTTCCAGCTCTTCCGCCCCATGCCGAAGTTCGATACGGCAAAGTAGGGTAGAGTCTGCTGTAGCGAGCCAGCAATGTCATTGAGTCGGGGTCGGAGGCTTGCGTCTTCGGCCCCGACTTTTCTGTAGAAACACTTTGGAGGGCCCCATGAATCCTCAGACCGCGGCCGTACTCATCGTGCTGGCAGCTCTTTTGTTCCTTGCCCTGCGTGCACTCAAGCGCGGCACTGACAAGGGTCATTGCACTGGATGCAACGAGCAAGGTTGCAGCGGACATCCCCAAGATGGTGCATGCCCCTCTGTGAGCAAGGCGCTTGACGACATCGACCGCAAGCTCGGTCCCCGCACGGAGCACGTCGTGCGTCCTGGTGAGAAAGAGTAGAGCAATAGCGTCGATGCACCTGCGGCAACCCTGCGGTAACATTCGTGTGTCAAAGTAGGCTGGCGATATATATGCGTGCTTGGACGTGCGTACAAGCCGCCGGATGGAAGGAGTTGCCGCGCTATGGTCGAGGCGAATGATATGGGCTTTGATGAGGCGAAGGCCAGCATGCTCCACGAGGATATCGAGTTCGTGCTCCGTACCGTCGAAGAGCGCGACGTGCACTTCATACAATTTTGGTTTACCGACACGCTCGGCAATCTCAAGTCGTTTGCCGCGACTTCAGGCGAGCTTGACGACGCGCTTGAAGAGGGCCTCGGTTTCGATGGCTCGAGCGTAGCCGGTTTCTCGCCTGTCGAGGAGTCGGACTGCGTGGCGGTCCCCGACCCCTCAACGTTCCAGATTCTGCCGTGGCGCCCCCAGGAAAAGGGTGCTGCCCGCATGTTCTGTGACATCAAGACTCCCACCGGCGAGCCTTTTGAGGGTGACACACGAGCCGTGCTGCGCCGGGTGTGCGACGAGGCCTACGATCGCGGCATGATTTGCAGTCTGAGCCCCGCCATCGAGCACTTTTACTTCAAGGACTCTAAGGGCGTCGAGCCCCTCGACTGCGGTGGGTACTTCGACAGCATGCCCCTTGACTCCGGCAACGACCTGCGTCGTGAGAGTGTCCTCATGCTCGAGCGCATGGGCATCCCGGTGGAGTACTCCCATCATGAGAACGCCCCCTCTCAGCATGAGATTCACCTGCGCTATGCCGATGCCTGTTCGATGGCCGACGCCGTCATGACGCATCGTCTTGTGGTGAAACAGGTGGCTCAGTCGCATGGGTGCTATGCCTCGTTCATGCCTAAGCCCTGTGCGGCTTATGATGGCTCGGGCATGCACCTGCATATCGCGCTGCACAACCTCGACGGCGTGAACCTTTTCTACGATCCGCACGATCCGGATGGCTACCAGCTCTCGCAGACAGCCAAGTACTTCCTTGCTGGTCTTTTGCGCTATGCGCCCGAGTACACGCTGCTCACCAACCAGTATGTCAACTCCTACAAGCGCTTCGTCAACGGTTTCGACGCCCCACTCTATGTCACCTGGGCGCCCGCCAACCGTTCCGCCCTTGTACGCGTGCCTCACTACAAGGCGGGCAAGGTTTTGTCCTCGCGACTTGACCTTCGCAGTCCCGACCCTGCCTGCAATCCGTACCTGGCTTTTGCCGGCGTGTTCGCGGCTGGTTTGCGCGGCCTTGAGGAGATGCTGCCGCTGCCTGCTGCACTGCCGCAGAACGTGGCAAAGATGAGCGAGGCCGAGTTGAGCGAGATGGGCATCAAGCGTCTTCCCTCCACGTTGGGCGAGGCCATCGAGAACTTCGAATCCTCCGAGCTCATGCGCAAAGTTCTTGGCGAGCATGTCTTTGACTACATCGTTGCCCAGAAGAAAGCCGAGTGGGCAGAGTACTGCTCGCATGTTGGGGCTTGGGAGCTTGGGCGTTACCTGCCTGTGCTCTAGATCGCGACACGCGTTGAAAAAGGGGAGAGGAAGGGTCTTGGACAAGATTGCAAGCTTTACGGTAAACCATGAGGATCTTGAGCCCGGCGTTTACGTCTCGCGCAAGGATCGCATCGGTGCCGAGTGCATCACCACGTTCGACGCGCGTATCACGCAACCTAATGACGAGCCCGTCATGGGCACGGGTGAGGTTCACACGATCGAGCACCTCGGCGCGACGTTTTTGCGCAACGATCCCGAGTGGCGAGAGCGCACGGTGTACTTCGGGCCCATGGGTTGCCGCACGGGCTTCTATGTCATCTTTGCTGGCGACCTCGAGAGCAAAGACGTTGTCGATGTGCTCACGCGCATGTTTGAATTTGTGCGCGATTTTGAGGGGGACATTCCTGGCGCTGCCCCGCGTGACTGTGGCAACTGGCGTGACCAGAACATTGACTTTGCTCATTGGTATGCCAAGAGGTTCCTGGAGCATACGCTGTACTGCATCGACGATGCGCATATGAACTACCCCGCGTAAGGATTGACATGTCCTGTCAGGGCCGCATCGCGCTTGAGGCGC
>USJP01000008.1 GCA_900555105.1 uncultured Coriobacteriaceae bacterium
GCTCGAGATGCCCAAAGAGACCCCATGCATCCCTACGGGGATAGCTGGGCTCGATGAGATGCTCGATGGGGGCCTGCGCTGCGGCCTGCATGTGTTGGCAGCAGCTTCCTCGCTGGGTAAGACAACCCTCGCGACGCAGATTGCCGATGCAATCGCCCTGGCAGGCAACGACGTTTTGTATGTCACGTTGGAGCAGTCGGCGCGAGACCTTGTCGCAAAGTCGGTTGCACGCCTATGCTATAGGCAGACAGACGGCATGCAGTGTTTCGCCACGCGCGAGATGACCGACCTGCAAAAGCGTGCGACCTGGTCGCATCAGCGTCGCGAAGCATTTGAGCAGGGCGTGCAGGCATATGGCGCAGCGGTCGCCCCTCACGTGGAAATCCTCGAGGGAGTTGGTCGTACCTGTGCTCTCGATATCGCGGGCTATGCCGCCTGCATGGCCGAGCAGGGTAGAAAACCCGTCGTGTTCGTTGACTACCTGCAGCTTTTGACCAGCGATGTCACGCAGGACGAGCGACTTTCCATCGCGCGCAACGTCTCCGACCTGCGCCAGCTTGCCCGTGATCTCGACACTCCCGTCGTGTGCATCTCAGCCGTGCGCAGGGATGCCTACCTCATGCCGGTAACGCTCGATTCGATGAAGGAGTCGGGAGCCATCGAGTACGGTGCCGATACCGTGCTGGGCTTGCAGGTTGCAGGCGTTGACATGGGGCAGACGTCTGGGTCAGACCGCAAGGCAAGAAGCGAGGCCGACAGACTCAGCAGGGTGGGAAGGGCAGCCGAGCAACGCAATGTCGAGCTTGTCGTGCTCAAACAGCGCGATGGTCGTGTACACAGCGCCGATCAGGCAATTCGCCTGACGTTTATCCCGCAGGCGAGCATCTTCGTGTAACTGCCCGTCCAGCGCTACCCCCAAGCAGGTATCTGAGGAAAGGGCGGTGGCGTGTACGGTTGGGGTGTGTTGTGGGTGGTTGCCTGGTAAAATTTCCCCGACTAGGCAGAAGGAAAGGCAGGCGGAACAGCGTGGCGAACGAAATCTTGAAGTGGAACGAGGACACCCTCAATGCGATCGTCAGGGCGCGCGACACAGGCGCCAAGCTGGCGGGACGTTTTACGGGTGACGTCCTCAAGAACCTGCGAGACAACTACGCCACCGCCATCGCCAAGGTGCCCGCGGAGGTCTGGTCCTTCCCCTACAGCCCCACGCCGGTGCCCGCCATGTGCGACGAGAGCATCTACATGGCTGTCGAGCATGGCTGGATTTCGGAGAAGGAGGGCATCGAGGCCGTCGGTGATTGCTGGAAGCCCTACTCGGGCTCGCTTCGCAATGTGAACGGCGACTGGATGGCCGTCACAAAGGCGCTCGAAGACGGCACGATTCGTCACCTCACCAAGGACGGGGACGAGCTGTGGCCCACCCACAACCGTCAGGCAGACCTCAGTGAGGCCGTGGCGGTGCTGCGCGAGGCAAAGCTCCAGCTCAACCTGCCTACGCCCGCCCTGCGCGACGACATCTCGTCTTCGGCCACCAAATACCAGATCCTCTGCGCGCTCGTGTTCATGGGATACGGCCCTGCCATCTACCCACTCATTCGCCAAAAGCTCGAGCGCACCCGCACGCTGGGAACGCCGCAGGTCACGGTAGCCAACGACAAGGTTTCCAAGGCCGTTTTCGGTCGCGGCAAGGAGCATGTGGAGGCAGCGGGATACTTTGCTGCGGCTGAAGGCCCCTCTCTGCAGCTTGTCACAGGCAAGGGCATGTCGGTGGGTGTGTCGCTGTCGAGCGCCTTCCCGCTTGAGGCCGATCCCGCGACGTACATGCTTTCCGACGTTGACCGCTTCTGGCTCGACGGTCTCTCGTCGGTGGCATGGGACGGGCACAGCACGTTCTACGGCAGCGACATCCTTGCCCTCATGGGATACGTCCGTCCGCGCGCCGCCACCTGTCACGAGACCATGCGCGAGGCGTACGACTCGGTTGTCCGCCTCATGAACACGCGCATCACCATTGACACCACCGGCGAGATGCGCGCTTTCGACAGCTCGGCTGCTCCGCAGATCAATTCCGAGCCCGTGGTCAACGCCCATACGGCCCTTATCATGGGCAAAGACGGCGAGATGGAGGACTTCCGCATCGAGCTCAACGTGCGCAACGGCGAGCCTCTCTCGGCGCTGCCCCTGGCCGTGTACGCTTACAGCAAACGCCAGCTGCTCACCTTTAGCCGTGACGACTTCCGTTTCGACGGCCTGCGCCTGTCTACCGAGCACCGCCGTATGTGGCTCTATGTGCTGCGTCGCCTGCGCGAGAAGGGCACCTCCAACACCATCGTCTTCAAGACCATGTTTGACGAGATGGGTCTCGATCCCGACCGCTCCAAGAAGTCGCGCATGCTCAAGCAGCTGCGCGCCATGCTTGACATGCGCATCTCCGAGCACCGTCTCATCAAGTCCTACGGCTGGAACACCGGCACCGCCAACGTCGCCCGCTCCGTCACTATCGAGCCCCTCCCCGAGTCGAGCAAAGCCGGCAAAGCCAAGGCCGCGAAGTAGGGGAGAAGCGCGTCGGCTGGTGCCCTGTACGGGTAAAACTTCCGTAAATGTGTGACCTTTGCACGTTTTCCCATGGTAAAACGTGAGTAGAATCACATTTTCGGAAGAAATTGACTTGAGGGGCAGCGTGGCCTCGATGATGGCGAGAGTTCGACGCTTCCCGGAAAGATCCTGGTGTTACTTCGTCCCTTAGAGCGTCCATGTTTCATACGCCCTAACAACTCGACAGGCTCGACATTCATTTCGTCGAGTCACTCGACAAACTTGCGTCGAGTCACTCGACGTTTTATTATCGAGCATGTCGAGCCATCGAGGAGGGTGACGTCATGGCCATACCAGTGAACATTGACGACCTTGTCAACCTGCGCACGGTTGAATCTACGCGCGTCGAGTTCAAGGCGGATTTCAATCCGAACCCCATCATCCATACCATTTGTGCCTTTGCCAACGACATCGACAACATTGGCGGCGGCTACATCGTCATTGGTGTGGAGGAACGCGATGGCAGCCCCGTCTTCCCTCTTAAGGGCATCGAACAGGAGCGCATTGACGACATTCTCAAGCGGCTTGTTGGTCTGTGTCACTGCATCGAGCCTCTGTACAACCCGGTTGTGGAGCCGGTCCTTTTCCAGGGTGTCTATATCATCGTCATTTGGGTGCCTGGAGGACGCGGACGCCCCTACAAGGCCTCAAAGGACGTCCTGTCTGATAAGTCGAGCAAGTTTTACTACATCCGCAAGTTCAGCAGCACGATTGTCGCATCGCCGCAGGAAGAAAGGGAGCTTTTTTATGCGGCGACGGACATCCCCTTCGACGACCGCCCCAATCTGCTGGCTGAAGTGGACGATCTTGACTTGGGTCTCATGCGAGAGCATCTCAAGCAAATAGGAAGCAGTCTGTACGAACAGACTATGGACAGCGGATTGATCGAGATTGCCGATGACTTGCAGCTTCTTTCGGGTCCGCCCGAGAGGCGAAGGCCGCGCAACGTCGGCATCCTCATGTTTTCCGAGAGGCCGGAGCGGTATTTTCGTTACGCGCGCATCGAGGTCGTCGTCATTCCCGACCCTACGGGCGAAGGCATGGTTGAGAGGGTGTTTACCGGCCCTATTCAACGTCAGCTGAGAGACGCGCTCTCGTATATCGAGAACTTTGTGATCGCGTCTAAGACATACAAGCTTGATGACGCCGCTGAGGCGTGCGTGGTGTACAACTACCCATTCCGTGCGGTGGAAGAGATTCTTTCGAATGCCGTGTATCACCGTTCCTACCAGGTCGCTGAGCCCATCTGCGTGCGAGTCACGCCCCAATCCCTGGAAGTGACGAGCTACCCGGGCTTTGATTGCAGCATCACCGACGAGGACGTGGAGGCACATAGGTTCCGTGCGCGTATCTATCGCAATCGCAGGATTGGCGATTTTCTCAAGGAGCTGCATCTCATCGAGGGCCGCAACACCGGGTTTCCTAACGCCTTCGCGGCCTTGCGCCAGAACGGCTCCGATGAGCCGACGTTCGAGATGGATGATGCGCGCGGCTATCTTTCAGTGACCATTCCTATCCATCGGGCATTTCTGCCGTCGGGAGGCGCTGTGGCCAAGGCCGAAGAGTATGAGGCGCGTGTTCTTGAGGCGTTGGCGGCCGGTCCCCTTACACTGACCGAGCTTGCTCGCGCCATGGGATACAAGGGCATCTCTAAGAAACTGAGCACGACAGTCGACGCCATGCTCCGCACGGGCGCGTTGAGGCACGTGGCGGGGGAGCGGGGAAGGATGAAATTGGAGGTAGCTGCAGGATAAGGAACAGGTCAAGCGGAGGAGTGCAGCTGGTGGGCGGAGATGGAGGGCAAAAGGTCGACTCCTCGTTTGAGTAGATTGCAGGCGGGTGGTTCAGCCGTCCTTCTTGCTCTGACAACTCGACAGGCTCAGCACCTATTTCGTCGAGTCACTCGACAAACTTGCGCCGAATGACCCGACATGCTCTTTGAAATGGCGGTTCAGCGGCAACCCCTGCATCGCTTTGGTCCCCCACGGGCGGCGTCTCGAGCTCTGCAAAACTTGCAAAAATTGCCTAAAATTGCAAAAGAGCAGGTAGATTAAGTAGCGTTTGGAAACATCCTACGCAGCCGGGTTTCCGCGAATATCTCGCAGCTCGCGTCGAGGAGATATAGCCCTGCCACGCTGTGGGTCTTTACGTCCTCTTCTCGGAGTACAATCTGCGCCATTCGAGCAACCGTGCGATTGGAGCCGCCATGTCTGTCCTTTTTCTTGAGTATCCCAAGTGCTCTACCTGCAAGAAGGCCAAAAAGTGGCTCGACGAGCACAGTGTCGACTACATCGACCGTGACATTGTGACCAATAACCCCGCGGCGGCCGAGCTTGCCGAGTGGCGCGAGCGGGGAGACTTGCTTGTGCGCAAGCTCTTCAACACAAGCGGCGTGCTCTATCGCGAGCGCAACATAAAGGCTCAGCTTGATGCGGGGTTGAGCGACGAGGATGCGCTTGCCCTTCTTGCCGAGAACGGCATGCTTGTGAAACGCCCGCTTGTGGTGGGCGACGACTTCGTGCTCGTTGGTTTTCGTGAACAGGCCTGGCAGGAGCGCCTGAGCTAGGCTTCTCTCCCTACTTCACCAGCGCCTGCGCCGCATACACGGCGGCGATGCTCAAGGTCACGCTCAGCGCGGCGTACAGCACGGCGAGCGGGGTGTTGCCGGCTTGGATGAGGCTGTTCGACTCAAGCGCAAACGTGGAGAACGTGGTGAAGCCGCCGCACAGGCCCACCTTGAGGAAGAGCAGCAGCTGCGGGTTCATGGCCGTGCCCAGCTTAGATGCAAGTGCGTACACAAGGCCTATCACGAACGAGCCCACGATGTTGATGACGAGCGTCTTGATGGGAAAAGCGGCGACGGCGCCTGTGGGGATGAAGCCCACGAGGTAGCGCAGCACCGATCCCACAAAGCCGCCGAGGCCGACAAACAAGCAGTTGAGAAACATCCGGTTCTTCTTAGGCGATGTTGGGCGAGGACAGCAGTGCCTCTCCAGCCCTCACGGCATATGTCGAGTTGCACTCATAGAAGATGGTCACCAAGGGCCAGGGGCGCTCGTTGACCGACGTCGTGTACGGGTCGTTCACATGCACATCGCCGTCGTAGCCCGACCAGCCGGTGATGAGCACGTAATGGCCCAGGTCGGTGAACTCGCCGGCGCCAAGGTTGCACACGAGAAGCCAGCCGCCGTTGAGATAGCTTGCTGCCTCGTCGATGGTGGTGACGTCGGCCCATTCGAGACCGACGCGTTCGCAGAAGTAGCCCACGAATTCGCCGTGCGTGCCAGCTTGGGCGTCGCACAGTTCCGACTCCGTCGCGAGCAGAGACACCATGTAGGGACTCATGTCGGTGCGGCCTGAAAGGCCTGCATAGAGCATTGCCAGCGAAGTGGGGCAGCAGCCCTTGGTTCCCAACGGACCGCCGATGTACTCCATGTAGCCCCAGCGCTTGTCCCACTGCATGAGGTGCGGGATGCTTCCGTCGGCAGGCAAATCGTCTTCGGTGAGACCGCCGGCTTTCGTGCCGGGGTAGGAGGTGCGGAAACCTGCCACGAAAGATCGGGCGGCAGGGTCGTCGGCTGCGAGTTCGAGCAGCTTCTCTGCCAGGTCTTGGTCGAGCTCGCCGAGGGCTTGCGCGTCGCACAGGATGTGGGCGACATCAGGGTCGCTTGCCTGGGAGAGGAGCGTCTCGGCAGCCTGTGCATCCACCCATGCGGGAAGAGATGTGGGGATGTTGAAGACGGGCATGTCCCCTGCGACCGCGCCCTGAGCACCGCTGGCAAGCGCCTCCTGCCCGTCGAGGGCGGCCGCACCCTGAGCACTGCCGTCGGAGGCAACCTGGACGTCGGCGAGGGCGACCCCGCTGCGGCCGGTAGGCATCAGCGAGCCGAGCCCGGCAATCGTTGCCGCGGCCGTGCTTGCTATGAATGCCCTGCGTGTACAAGTCCTGCCGTCCAAGCGCATATCTCCTTCGGTCTTCATGACAAATCGTCCTCAGTCTAACATGGACGGCCGCCCGGAAGGCCCGTTTCCGCAGCTAACCATCGAGAATGCCCCGTTTCCTGCGTTTCTGCGCCGTTTGCCCGGCCCTCGCGCTCCAGCTGCTGAGTCCGAAATCGTACATATGGAGTCCTCGTGCATGCCTCCGCGCGCGTGTGGTAAGTCCGAAAGTTGACTACTATGAGTCTGAAATCGGACATATTGTGGGGAGGGACCATGGAACCGACGGAGGAAGCCAAGCGCTCCTACGAGGAATTCAACCAGTTTCTCAGGGAGTTCCAAGACGTCTACGACGCCGCCGCGCTCAAGCTCGGCATATCGCAAAGCGCGTTCGACGTGCTGTGGGCATTGTGCGAGTGCGGGGAAGGCTGTTTGCAGCGCGACATCTGTGCCTATGCCTACTTGGGCAAACAGACGGTTGGCTCGTCGGTGCACAAGCTTGTGGCCGACGGCATCCTCCATCTCGAGCCAGCTGAGACCGGCAGGGGCATGCGCGTGTTCTTCACGCCGCAGGGCAAGAAGTTCGTTGATGAGAACGTGATGCCGCTGCTGCAGGCCGACGTCGAGGCGTTTATCGACATCCCCCCAGACGAGCGCGAGGTGTTGGTCGGCGCGGCACAGCGCTATCTGCGCGGGCTCAAGGGCCGCTTCGACGCGTTCGAGCCGACGATGCAGTATCCCGCGCCCGCCAAGGCGCATCCCCGTACCAAGGATTCAGGCAACAAGGAGTAGTTCAAAAATGCCAATCGATATTTCAGAGCACTTCACGCTGGGAAAGCTTCTGCGCTTTACTGCCCCAACGGCCGTCATGATGGTGTTTACCAGCATCTACGGTGTCATCGACGGCCTGTTCGTCTCTAACTTCGTGAGCAAGGAGGCGTTTTCGGCCCTCAACCTCATCTACCCGTTCATCATGATGATCGGTGCACTGGGCATGATGTTCGGCACCGGTGGCACGGCGCTCGTGGCCAAGACGCTGGGCGAGGGCAAGAAGGAGCGGGCAAACGGCCTGTTCTCGCTCATCATCTACACCATTCTTGCCGCGGGTGTCGTGTCTGCGGTGCTCGGTATCATCTTCATGCGCCCGGTGGGCCAGCTGTTCAAGGCGACCGGCTCGCTGCTCGATCTGGCCGTCCTTTACGGTACCATCTGTGCGATCGCCTTGCCCGCGCTCATGTTGCAGCAGGCATTTCAGAGCTTCTTGCCCGCAGCGGGCAAGCCGAAGGTCGGCCTTGCCGTCATCATTGGCGCAGGCGTGACAAACATCGTGCTCGATGCCCTGTTCATCATTGTCTTCGGATGGGGCCTTGCCGGTGCGGCCATCGCTACGGCAATCAGCCAGGTCATCGGTGGCGGTCTGCCTCTTCTCTACTTTGCACGCAAGAACCCGAGCAACCTGCGTCTGGGCAAGCCCGTAGTTGACCTGCGCGCTCTGGGCAAAGCGTGCACGAACGGTGCTTCCGAGCTTGTGGCAAACCTGTCCATGTCGCTCGTCTCGATGCTGTACAACTACCAGCTCATGACCTTCATCGGTGCCGACGGCGTGGCCGCCTACGGCGTCATCCAGTACGTCATCTGGATCTTTGTATCGTTCGTGATGGGCTTCTCGATGGGCTCGGCGCCGCTTGTGAGCTACCAGTACGGTGCGCAGAACAAGGCGGAGCTGACGAACCTGTTCAAGAAGAGCGTGAGCGTGGTCGCCGCCCTCAACGTGATTCTCACGGTGCTCGCCGTGTCGCTGACCCGCCCCATTGCGATGCTCTTCGTAGGGTACGACGCCGGTGTGCTCGAACTCACCGTGCAAGCACTCTCCATCTACTCGTTCATGCTGCTACTGGCGGGTTTTTCCATCTACGGGTCGGCGTTCTTCACGGCGCTCAATAACGGCCTGGTGTCGGCAGTCATCTCGTTCGTGCGCACCCTGGTCTTTGAGTGCGGCGCCGTCATCGTGCTGCCCATGATTATGGGCGAGATGGGCATCTGGTACGCCATCCTGGTGGCCGAGGCCATGTCGGTCCTTCTGACCTGCGGTTTTCTCGCCGGCCTGCGCAAGAACTACGGTTACCTGCAGTAATGCCGAGCGATTGCTTTGGCGGATAGCGTTCGGCTGAATGTGAGGCCGGTGGGCATGCAGTTCACACCTGCATTCCCGCCGGCTTTTCTGCTACTCCGTATACCGGTGAGGGGTATACTGGTTCAAATTTAACATACATCTCATTGGTCTAAATATATGCTAATTCAGCAAAATACCTGGATACGCATTTTTGATTTTCCTGAAATGTATGTTAATGAATGACCGCTTGGTTGACGCGCACGTGAAAGGGGCTCGTATGAACGCTACCGACAATGCAACGCATGTGGACGCTGAATCCAGCACCGAGGCGAAGTGGCGTCGCAATGCCCGCCGGCATACTCGCTGCGTCATGGTGCTACCCGACGATCTTGCCGGCAAGCGCGTGCTTGACATCGAGTGCCGCAAGGGTCTGGGCGCGTTCAAGATTGCCGATCGGGTGGGCGAGGGCGGATTCGTCGTTGGGACTGATTCTGCGGCGGAGAAAATCGCCGTCGCGCAAGAGCTCGCGCCCCAGCAGCACTGGGCGGGCGATGCCTGGCGGCAGCATATGCGTTTCGTCCAGGCTGACCCAACCGACCTGCTTGCGGCCGGTATCGAAGACGCATCCATCGATGTCGTTGTGGTCAACAGCGTGCTCAATTTTGCGTCCGACCGCCTTAAGGCGTTCAGTGAGATTGCCCGAGTCCTTGCTCCCGGTGGATATCTCTATCACGACGCAGTGCTGGCTCTCCAGCCCCTGCCGCCTCTCAGCAAAGCGGGTCCCGCCGCTCCTGTTGCCAATGTCTTTGCGACGGCTCCCACAAAAGAGGAACTTGTACGCATCTTGCAGGAAGCTGGCTTCTCTAGCTGGGAATTCCTCAACGAACAGCCCCTCGAGCCTCAGCGCGAAGACGCGATCGAGTCACTCTCTGGCCTGACCTTTGAGAGCGCCGTGGTCCGGGCGTTCGCGTAACGCCTCCGCCTGCGCTCATTTGTCTGCAAGCATCGTGCCGCGGCGTCGATCCTAATCCCCGTTGCCTCGCCAGCGTGCCCCTTTGCCCCTTGCTTGCTTTCCGTGCTGCGGCGAGGGTGTGCAGACTCTTCCAACGGGGTACAAATCACCTTATGCTGTGCAGTTCTACGCTGTGTCCCCTGCTCGAATCTGCTCGAAAGGCCTGCCTCGCGTGAAGATCCTCATCGTCATTAACGACTACCTCAACAAGTCAAACGGCATGTGCATCTCCACGCAGCGCTTTGTCGAGGAGTTCCGTGCGGCAGGTCACGAGGTTCGCATTGCCACGAACGACCGCTACGGCGCCCTCGACTACCCGCTTGGCGTCGTGCGCATCCCGGTGTTCTCGGGCATCATCGAGAAAGAGGGCTTCACGTTCGCCCGCGTCGACATGCGCACCATTCGCAAGGCCGTGGCCTGGGCCGATGTCGTGCACGTCGAGGATCCCTTCCTCGTGTGCCGTCTGGCCGCCAGGGAGGCGCGGCGTGCGGGCAAGCCGGTGACGGGCACCTTCCACCTCTACCCCGAGAACATGACGTATGCCGTGCATCTGGGTGAGATCGATCCTGTGAACAGGTGTTTCTTGCGGTCGTTTGTCTCTGGCGTGTACAACCGCTGCCTATGCGTGCAGTGCCCCACGGCCCAGGTTCGCGACAGGCTGGCCGAAGTCGGGGCAACCGCCAAGCTCGAGGTGATCTCGAACGGCATCGCCCAGGCGTTCATCGATGCGGGCAAAAAGCGGCTGGAGGCAGGCGGGGTCTCTTCCGCCCACCAGGCCGGTGTCGCCGATTCGTCCGGCGTGCTGCGCGTGTTGAGCGTGGGGCGCTTTGCCCCTGAGAAGAACCAGGCAACCCTCCTCGAGGCAATTGCCCAGGCCAAGCATGGCGGGCAGATGCGCGTGACGCTTGCTGGCAAGGGTCCCATCGAGGCCGAGCTTCGCAAGAAGGCGGCCGACCTCGGGCTCAATGTCGATTTCGGCTTTTTCGAGCAGGACAAGCTGCGCGATCTCATGTGCGCAAACGACGTCTACGTGCATTGTGCCGATGTGGAGGTCGAGGGCATGTCGTGCATGGAGGCGTTTGCGTGCGGCTGTGTGCCCGTCATTTCCGACGCCTCCCTCTCCTCAACGAAGGCCTACGCGCTCACCGAGCACAACATCTTCTCGCATGCAAACGCCGTTGACCTTGCCGTCAAACTCGACTGGCTTTACGAGAATCGCTCCGATCTTGCAGCTTTGAGCAGGCAATATATCGAGTATGCGCAGGCTCTTGGTGTGCATGGTTGCGCCGAGAAGGTCTTGGCGATGATGGGAGAAGCTTGCAATCAGGTGGTCCGCAGCCAGGCGGGATACACGGGCCAGGCGCCTTGTGGCCAAGCGGGGCATACGGGCCAGGCGCTTTGCCGCCAAGCGGGGCACGAAGGCCAAGTGGGATGTCCGAGCCAGATGACCCACGGCCGGGTGGGCCATGCGAACCAGGTGCCTCGCAGCCAGGTGGGACACGCAGACCCGGCTACCGCCTCTGAACCTGTCGGCCCCCACGCCGTTGCCGCCAGGCTTCGCGTGCGCATCTCCCGCGGGGTGCATCACAGGCTGGGTCGTAATCGAAGGGGTGGCGACAATGGACGTGCTTAACGCGCCCGTTCTCTATATCGCGCTTGGCTACTTGTCGGGCAGCGTGCTGTATTCGGAGCTGTTCATGCGCTTCTTCCACGGCAAGAGCCTTATGGAGGTCAGCGAGAACCACAATCCGGGGTCCTCAAACGCCTTTATATACGGGGGATTTTGGTGCGGCACCCTGTCGGTGGCGTGCGACATATTGAAAGGCCTTTTTCCCGTTTGGCTCTTCTGCCGCGCGTTTGGTATGGCATCGCCCATGCTTGCTCTTGTCATGGCGGCGCCTGTGCTGGGTCACGCCCGCCCCTGCTTCTTCGGCTTCAAAGGCGGCATGTGCATCGCCACAAGCTTCGGCGTGCTGCTGGGCCTGCTTCCCTGCGGCGGCCCCTTTATCATGCTGGCCGCGCTCTACCTGGGGCTTTTGCTTGTCCCGGGTATCGATAACAGCGTGCGGTCCATTCTCGCCTTCGTTGTGCTGCCGGTCTTGGGCGTCGTGGGTGCCTGCCTGGGGCGCCTTGTGCCCGGCGTCGTGGTCGGCATGCTGCTGGTGTCGCTCGTTGCTCGCAAGAGGATTTGGCCCGACCTTGCCAGCGAGGACCAGGCGCGCTTCTCCCATCTGCGCCTGCCAGGGGATGCGCACTAGTTCGGAGGCGCCTGCCATCCACGAGTCGCCTGCTATCCACGAGGCGCCCGCAGGCCAGAAGACGCCCTTCATCTACGGGGGACTCGTTTTCCAGGGGCGCCCTCCGGCCCTACACCAAGTGCAGGACGAGGAACACAGCTCCCGGAACGATGAAGGCAGCAAATGAGGCACAGGTCACTGAGGCCCATGGGATGCATTGCTTGCTTTGGCTCGCGGTACTCCCGCAGGTCTTGCTGACGCTTGTGGATTCTCCCAGATAAAACGCCTTGTATCCTGCCAGGGCAAACAGGGCGAACGATAGGGTGCAGATGATGAGTGCGGCTGTCATTGCGTAGGGCATGGTCAGTCTCCTTCTCGAATGAAGCTCTTGCAGGCGTTACGGGGCCGGCGGGTTTTCTGTCACCATGGCCCCGCTTGTCACCGTTAGGCGCACGAGGTTGGGGTTGTACGAGTCGCATGAGGCAACAGCGACTGCCCCTGCGTCATCAAAGAGGCGCGAGAGCACGCGCGGCACGGGGTAGCCTTCTTCTATGCCCAGGTAGCGGGCGCATTTGCCGCGCGCTGCCACCACATCCACCGTCTCCTCCGCACGTGAAAACGTGAAGATGGCGCCAGTGGCAAGGGTGTACACGTACAGAAGCTTGAGCGTCTTCTCGAGGCCGCCTTCTTGTGGTGCGGCGGTCGACGTCGTTGGGGCTGAACACCAAAGGCGGACGGATCTTCAAGATGTTGCCGGCGGGCCCGCACAGCGAGGTCAGGACGTGGTGCTCACGCATGGCCTCGATGAAGTAGACGGCATGCTCGTAGTCGGGCCCCTTTGTGCCGGGCTTTACGACGTCGACGCCGATGAAGAAGCCCGCCCCACGCACATCTCCCAGACAAGGGTGACGTTTTGCCGCATCGATGAGGGCGTTTTTGAACAAAAGGCCCGTTACCAGGGCGTTTTGCTGGATATGCTCGCCCTCGAGCCTACGAGCAGCGCGGCAAATTTGAACCCGTGCCTGCGCATATCGGCGATCTGCTCGGCCACGCGCGCGGCCATCCATGTACCGATGTCGTTTGTTCCGAGGCGCCAGGTGTCAGGTGTGGGAATCATGCGCATGTCGGGCGGCATGGGCTGGTCGGTCCCGATTGAGGGAGACAGACCCGTTATCAGCGCCATGTTGCCGTGGTATGCCTCCGATGTCACGATGACGCCCGTGCCACCCGTGGCTGCGCGGGCCATGCGCACGGCGAGGTCGTTGGCCTCCGAGCCTGAGCATTCGAACATGACCCGGTCCACTTCAGGGGGCAGCAGGGCCACGAGATGCTCGGCGCAGTTCACGATACCTTCGTGCAGGTAGCGTGTGTGCGTGTTGAGCGTCGAGATAGGTTGCCCCATCGGGTCCGATGACGCTTTGGATGTAGCTGCCGTCTCGCGCAGGCAGGGGATTGGCCACCACGAGGGGCGTGTAGTCGTTGATCTGCCGCAGCCACGCCATCTCGCCCTCAAGCTCCTCGAGCGTGTGGTAGCCCGGGCGATTGATGCGCAGCACGGCGTCCTTCGACCCGGTGATGGGATTGCGCACAGGATAGGTGTAGTTCTCCGAAAAGGTGAGGAGCTTGGCCTCGTCGCCGTCGAACTCGTATCGTCCCAGCGCCTGCTTGGCAACGTCGTCGAACAGCGCGGAGTCCTGCATGAGCTCCGTGGTCTGAGTCTCGCTCATGATTTGCCCCATCGAGGTGGTCTCGGGCAGCGTGGAGCCGCCGTCAATTACCATCTGAGTTCCTGTTATATAGCTTGCCTCATTTGAGGCGAGGAAGGCGCACAGCTCGCCGCACTCATCGGGTGTGCCTAGTCGTCCCAGGGGCACGGCATGGGCAATCGTCGAAATGGCACGTGTGGGGTCGTCGGGGTCCGATTGGCTTGCCATACCTTCTACCAGGGGCGTTTGCACATATCTGGGGCAGATGCAGTTGACCCTGATGCTGTGCGGGGCCATTTCGCGTGCAAGGGCCTTCGTGAACCCAACAAGGGCGGCCTTCGTCGTGGCGTAGACGACCTCACCAGGATCGGCCACCATGTCGCCCGTGACCGAGCTGGTGATGACGACGGACCCGGCGTTGTTGCGCACCATGGTGGGCAGGGCCGTGCGGCAGACGTTCCAGACACCTTTGATGTTGATGTCGATATGTGCATCGTGCCACGCGTCGTCGCTGGTAAGGAAGTCGCTGAGCGTGCAGATGCCGGCGTTGCAGTCGAGAATGTCGATTGTCCCGTACGTCTTGAGGGTGAAGTCGACAAGGTCCTTGCAGGGCTGGGCATCGCTGACGTCGCAGCGAAAGCCGACCGCTTCCCTGCCAGCTGCCTGCAGCTCCTCGGCGAACTGCAAGACGTCGTTGCCTCGGGCGGCGAGCACCACGCATGCCCCCTCTTCGGTGAAAACGCGGGCGATACCTGCCCCAATGCCCTTGGAGGTTCCTGTGATAATGGCAATCTTCCCATCAAACTTACCCATGCTGACCAGCTCCCTTTGATGCAAGCGATGGGGGCCATGGTCCCGGCACCTCCCTACAAGATGCCGACCATGGTGGGCCGCCCGTGTTGCCGAGATGCTGATAGGGGGATTTCGCTCACATTACAAGACTGTGGCAAGCGGTGTTCAGGCCATTTACGAGCCATTTAGAGAGAAGCACGCGATGGTACGGACGATTTGCAGCAAGGTTGAGCGCGCATATATGGAAGACACGCAGTGATATGGGCAGGCGTACCTATATAGAAACTGTCGCGGCAGCATGGACGTTTATGAGCAGGCAGTCGGAAGAGCGCGCGTATATAGAGGGGGACGGGTGAATGCCCATGAAGAGGTTTTGTCGGCACAGCAGGATTTATTAGGTATGGGGAGTATGAAGAAAGGCGGGGTGTTTATAACAGGCGAATTCACCGTGAGCGCTGTGACACGGGCCCCGGCGTCCCCGCGGGACTGGAAGCGCGCCTAAAAATTTATTATTCCCCGACTTGTGTCCATCCTGTGCATCCTCCCTCCCGCCCTTGCCCCCCGCCCGCGCCTGCGTGTATAGTTCTCCCTCGCGCCGCACCCCAGCCGGAGCGGCCGCGCG
>USJP01000009.1 GCA_900555105.1 uncultured Coriobacteriaceae bacterium
GCTGGCACTGCCCGCCGCTCACCTGATGGGGGTAGCGATCGAGCAGCTCGCGCACAAGACCGCATCGCTCAAAGAGCTCGCCGGCCCGGGCAAGCGCCTCACCCTTCGACGCACCGGCGTTGCGCAGCCCCTCGGTAACCGACTGGCCGAGCGTACGCCGCGGGTTAAACGAAGAGGACGGGTCCTGAAACACCATCTGCACCTTGTGGGGACCACGCGCGGGTCCAGCGGCACCTTCACAAACTACAAGGTCCCCTGAGGAAGGCTTCAAGAATCCGGCCACGCATTTGGCAATCGTCGACTTGCCGCAGCCAGACTCGCCTACAAGCCCCAGCACCTCACCAGGCAACACGTCAAGCGAGACGCCGTGCACGACCTCGTGCACATCCTTGCCGTGGCCATACGACAGGCCCAGGTTGCGCAGCGACACCACAGGCCCAGCGGAACATACCTCGCACATCTCTATCCCCTCCTTAGGCGCGGTGCGGCGGCAACGAGGGCACACGTGTATTCATCCGCCGGATCCGTGAGCACGTGCGCAACGGGACCCTGCTCCACAACGCGCCCCTGGCGCAGCACCACAACGTCGTCGCACAGGGCCTCTACGAGCCTAAAGTTGTGCGTAACAAGCAGGATGGCGCACCCCAGGCGCGCATGCACATCGCGCAGAACGTCCACCACCTGGGCTTGCGTTGTCACATCAAGCGCGCTCGTAGGCTCGTCGGAAAGCAGGAGCCTGGGTTTCAGCATGAGCGCCACCGCGATGCCCACGCGCTGCGCCATGCCGCCTGAAAGCTCATGCGGATACGCACGCGCCACCTTTGCCGGCTCGCGAATCCCCAGGCTCTCAAGCGTCTCACAAAAGAGAGCCTCGCATTCCCGCCTGCTCATGCGCACATGGGAGCGCACCGCTTCCCACACCTGCACGTTTATGCGACGCACGGGGCAAAAGGTGGCGGCGCTGTCTTGAAAGACGGTCGCCATCTCCTTGCCCCGCAACTCGCGCAAGCGCAATGCGTTCATGCTTGCCACGTCTTCGCCCTGGTAGAGCACGCGCCCTGTTTGCAGGCGCATGTCATCGTCGAGAAGACCCATGGCAGCCTTGAGCAGGGTGGTCTTGCCACTACCCGACTCACCCACAAGACCCACGATGCGCCCGGCCCCCACGGAGAAGCTCGCGCCCTCAACGACCATGCGATTGCCGCATGCGATACCCACGCCGTCGTAGGCAAGCACGGCACCCTGATACCCTGAGGCCATCTCCTCGTTCTTCGCCGTCGACGAGCCGGGCGCTCCACGCACGATGCCGCCCCTCCCTTACGCCAGCGCGAGGCCGGCTGTGACCTCGTAGTAGTCGCACGGATGCGGGGCGATGCCGCTCACATTGGCACGCGAGACAATGCCCATGGTGAGATGCGAGGCGAACACATACGCGTCATCGTCGAGAATCACCTGCTGCATCTGTGTAGCAAGCTCAGCGCGCTTGCCTGTGTCGAACTCCTCGGAGAGCTGCTCAGCCAAGGCGTCCAAGTCAGGATTGGAATATCCGCCGAAGTTCTTGGGAGCGTCCGTCACACACGTGGCGGAGAAGAAATACTCGGGGTCACCGGTGGGCGCGGTGACAAGGGCACTCGCGTACACGTCCCAGGCAGAAGTGTCGGTGCGGATGCTCGTATGGTTGGCCGTGCAGTTGACCTCCACCTCAAAGCCGATCTCACCCAGGGAGAACTGGACGGACTCAGCGAGCAGCGGCAGCTCCTGCCTGCCGGGATAGGTGAGCCACACGATGTGCAGGCGCTGGCCGTCCTTCTCGCGCACGCCATCACCGTCGGAATCGACCCAGCCGGCCTCCTCGAGCACCCGCTTTGCCTCCTCGGGGTCGTAGGCGGGAGCACTCACCGTGTCGTTGCCAAAAGCGAAGTTGCTCGGGAAGGCACCCACCGCAGGGGCGCCGCGACCGTTGAGCAGAACCTCAACGAAACCCTCCTTGTCGATGCCCAAGGCAAGCGCATGGCGCACAGCGGGGTCGCTCATCACCGGCGAGGCATAATTGGCCTGCGCAAAGAAGGCGCGGCTCGTCTCGCAGCTCTCGATGTTGAACGAGGGATTCTCAAACAGCGCATAGCTCGCGTATGGAAGACCGTAGGAAGCGTCGATCTGGCCGGCCTGGAGGGCCATGGTGAGCGTATCGCCGTCGGTGATGGAGCGCACGGCAACGTTTGCCAGCGACGGGGCGCCTCCCCAATAGTCGGCGTTTGCCACAAGCGCAATCTCGGTGTCACTCACCGACGTGGCGACAAAGGGACCGGTGCCTGCGACATTGTTGTCAGCGGAAATGCCCGCCTGCATGTCGATGATGGCACCGTAGGGGTCGCACAGATAGTTGATGAGCGCAGGCTTGGGACGCTTCGTGGTGATGGTGAGCGTCATGCCGTCGGCCTCGATAGCATCGATCTCGAGGTCGAGCGGGGCCCTGTCATGCACGGCAAGCAGGTCATCGAGGCATTCCTTCACGGCCTGCGCGTCCATGGCGCGTCCGCTGGAAAAGCGCACGCCCTCGCGCAGCTTGATGATGACTGTGGTGTCATCCGTGAACTCGTAGGACTCGGCAAGCCAACTCTCAGGCTCCATCGAGTCGGAGAACTTGAAGAGCGTCTCGCCCACGCCATAGCGCACGCAACTCCAGCCAGAGTAGTTGGCGTGGGGATTGAGTCCCGCATCGTCCATCTCGGGGCCGTAGCCGGTGGTACCGTACGTAAACGTCGCGCCGTCAGCCAGGGCGCTGCGCGGCACCTGAGCGCCAAACACGGATTGCCCGATGAGCGCGGCGACACCCATACCGGCCCCCAAACCAACGAATCCCCTACGGGACAAACCCTTGCCTGTGTGCGTCATGATGCGCTTCCCTTCTTTTTGGGGTCGAGATAATCGCGGAGCGTGTCGCCCAGCAAGTTGAACACGAGAACCGTTATGAAGATTGCCAGGCCCGGTGCAAGCACGCACCAAGGGGCCGTCTGCAGCATGCTACGCCCATCGCCCATCATCGAGCCCCACTCCGCCATGGGCGGCTGGGCACCCAGGCCCAGGTACGACAGACCAGCAAGCTCCATCATCATCGTGCCGATGTCGAGCACCGCGCATACCACGATGGGACCGGCGATGTTGGGCAGCACATGCCGCACGATGAGCGCAAGACCCTTCGTGCCCTGCATGCGAGCAGCCTGAATGAAAGAGGCGTCGCGCACAGCAAGCGTCTGCGAACGAGCAATGCGTGCAAACTTCGGCCAGCCAATGGCACACAGGGCGATGACCGCGTTTTGGATGCCCCCACCAAGAACACCGGCAACTGCCAGGGCAAACACAAGACCCGGAAACGCCAGGAACACGTCGGAGGTGCGCATGAGCAGCGTGTCGAGCACGCCTGCCCGCCAGCCGGCAACCACTCCCACGGCCGTGCCGATCACCGTGACCACCGCAACGCACACAAGCGTGGAAGCAATGGATGACTGGCCGCCCATGATGACGCGCGAAAGCATGTCGCGCCCATAGCGGTCGGTGCCCAGAAGGTACGTCTCACTCGGAGCCTGCAGGGCCTCGCGCAGGTTCTGCGCATACGGGTCGTAGGGACACAGATGTTCGGCAAAGAGGGCGGCAAGCACAAGCAGCACAGCGAGCGCGGCAAAAACCACCAGCTTGCGCACGGTGGCGTTGGAGAGACGGCTCATGCCTTCACCTCCTGCTGCGCCACACGTGGGTCAAGTGCGCGATACAAGATGTCGCTCACCAGGTTGACGAGAACGTAGATGATCGCCATCCATACAACGTAGGCTTGAATCATGGGATAGTCGCGCATGGTGATGGAATCGACGGCAAGCTTGCCCACGCCGTCCCACATGAAGATGGTCTCGACGATGGCCGTGCCGCCCAGAAGGTCGCCGATAGACAGTGCCAACAGCGTCACGATGAGGAGCATGCAGCTTTTGAGCACGCTCTTGAACAACACGGTGCGCCCGGCCACGCCGCGCGAACGAGCGGCGGCGACATAGGGCTTTCCAAGCTCCTCGAGCACGGCGGCGCGAATCTGACGCGTATACTTCGACACCATCGCGATGGCCAACGTCGCCGTAGGCAGCACAAGCCCCGTGAGGTCCACGCCCGAGGCGCTCAGCGTGGGCATGGGAGAGATAACCGGCAGCCACCCCAGTACCAGAGCAAACACGTATATGAGAAGCAGCGCGACAAAAAAGTTCGGCAGCGAGTTGCCCACAAAGCACGTGACGCGCACGATGTAATCGGCCGCCTTGTTGTGATGGGTGGCGGAATACACTCCCAATGGCACGGCAATGACGAGCGTCGCGATGACGGAACTCAGCGTAAGCAGAAGGGTGGCAGGCAGGTGTTGCACGAACGTGGCGAAGACGTCCTTGCCGCTCACAAAGCTCGTGCCCATGTCGCCATGCAAGAGCCCCGCAAGCCAAGAGAGATACTGCTCGATAAACGGGCGGTCCAAACCGAGCTCAGCCTTGCGCGCGTCTATGACCTCTTGCGTCACCGCAACGCCGGTGTTTTCGAGCATGGTGGTCACGTAGTCGCCGCCAGCCAGCTGCATAAGCGCGAACGACAGAAACGTGATGCCCACAAGGATGGGAATAAGCTGTAGCAGGCGTTTTGCTATGAATTTGCCCACGCTCTACCCCACGTTTCCAATAGGCCATTGTAGTGTTTTTCATGGCGGGTAGCATAGAGTGTTACTTTTTATCGGTCAAGTGTTACTCCCGACGTACACAAAGTGTTACGCCCCATTCTCATGGCAAACGTGAAGAAATAGAGTTACGCATAACGCTGAAAGTCAGAGTTCTATACTGGCCGCTACTCGCTGGTCAAAGGGCTAACGAGCGTATCTGACAGGTAAACGGTGATTGTGGGGTACATTATGAAAACGCTCGAAAAGATAAGCGGCTGGGCAGGAAAATATATGGCGATCATCGCCCTTCTTGTCGCCATTATCGCGCTTGTCTTTCCCGACCCCGTCAAGGGCGTCATCAAGACCAGCTACGTCAACACGCTGCTGGGCATCGTCATGTTCGGCATGGGCATGACGCTCAAGCTCTCTGACTTCAAGGTCGTCTTCACTAAGCCCAAGGCCGTCATTACCGGCATCCTGTCGCAGTTCATCATTATGCCCCTGCTGGCATTCCTGCTCGTGAAGATCTTCAACCTCGACCCCGCGCTTGCCGTGGGCGTCATCCTCGTGGGCTCCTGCCCCGGCGGCACGAGCTCCAACGTTATGACCTACCTGGCCAAGGGCGACGTGGCTCTGTCTGTGGGCATGACGGCATGCACCACCATCCTCGCTCCTATCGTCACCCCGGCACTGGTGCTGCTGCTTGGCGGTGCGACCATCAATGTGAGCTACGTCAGCATGCTCATGTCCATCGTGCAGGTCGTGCTCGTGCCTATCGTTCTCGGCTTTGTGATCAACCACTTCTTTGAGAAGTTCGCCCAGGCTTGCTCCAAGGTCCTGCCGCTCGTTTCCGTCATCGCCATTTGCCTCATCATCATGGCCGTCGTTGCCGCCAACGCTGCTAAGATCATGACCGTGGGCTGGCTCATCGTCGTTGTCGTCATGCTGCACAACCTCTGCGGCTACGCTCTGGGCTATGGCGTCGGCAAGGTCCTTGGCCTCAGCCGTGACCAGATGCGCACGCTGTCCATCGAGGTCGGCATGCAAAACTCCGGCCTTGCCACCTCGCTTGCCACCGTGCACTTTGCCACCATGCCGCTGGCCGCTGTTCCTGGCACGGTTTTCAGCGTGTGGCATAACATCTCCGGCGCCATTTACGCTAACATCCTTGCCCGCACCGCAAAGGAAGAGCCGGCTGAGGAGAAGTAGGTTCGCGTGAGAGAGATTGAGTATACCGCCAAGCTCACCGATGCAGGACGCACCGTGGGGCACCTGCTTCAGGCACGGCTACACATCAGCGAGCGGTATCTCAGACATGCAAAGTATGTTGAGGGCGCCGTTCACTTGGACGGCGCCCTTTCTCGTTGCGACGTGCCTGTGGCGCCCGGCCAGGTCATGGGCATCGTGGTGGACGACTGGCTCGAACCCCATGAACCTAGCGTCGCCCCCGAAAAGGGCCCGCTCGACATAGCCTACGAAGACGAAGACCTGCTCGTGGTGAACAAACCCGCAGGCGCCGTGGTGCATCCATGTCCCTCGCATTGGACCCACACACTGGGCAACTACGTGGTGGGCTATCTCATGGACAAGCGCCAGGCAATCGACCTGCACGCGGTAAACCGCCTTGATATCGGCACAAGTGGCCTGGTGGTTTTCGCCAAAAACGGCCATGTGCAGGAGCGCCTCATATCGCAGATGCACACGGGCAGCTTCCAGCGTGAATACCTCGCGGTGTGCCACGGGGTGCCAGAGCCTACGCATGGCATGATCGACGCCCCTATCGGCCGCGCCACAGCGGCTCCCGTGAGCTCATTTGCGGTGATGGAGGGCGGTAAGAAAGCCGTGACGCATTACGAGGTGCTCGAGCAGCTCGGGGACGACGGCGGCACGCCAACCGCCGCGCTCGTGCGACTGGCGTTGGAGACAGGCCGCACGCACCAGATTCGCGTGCATATGGCACACCTGGGAAATCCCCTGGTAGGAGATGTGCTCTACGGAGGCTCCGCAGAACTCCTAGGCCGTCCTGCGCTTCATTCCTGGAAGCTCGACCTCGTGCAACCCGTGACGGGCACCGAAATCCACCTCACCGCCGAGCCACCACAAGACCTCGTGGGACTGCTCGACACGCTGCGCCGCAGCTAGAAGCCAAACTCCTCGCGGTGGTCGCGGATGAGCTTGAGCACAAATGTGTCGCGCTCCACCCAGAAGTAACGCCTCTGGGCCAGGATGGCCTCATTTGCGGCGATAGCATCTTCCAGGTTGCAGGTGACCGCATGCAGGCCCGCGACCGCCTCGTACTTGTCGAGATGCATGGCACCACCCGGACGCGCCTGGCACACGAAATAGCGGTTGACCTGGCGCAAGCTCAAACGCATGGCATCGCGTGTGTGGTAGTCGTCGATGGAGAGAACGGGGCGTGCCGTTGCCTGGTCCACGAGCCAGCCCGTCTCCTCCTCCACCTCGCGCACGAGCGCCGCGAGGTCAGTCTCACCGTGCTCAATCTCACCGCCGGAAAACACGAACTCATGGAGCTCGTCGGTCGTGGCCAGTAGGAGCGTGCCATCGGGATTCATGACGATGCCCCTGCTCGAAGGCCTCGTTGCGCACTCGTATTCGGGCACTGGGGCACCGCACACGAAATGCGGAAGCGATGCCCAGGGCTCGGCGATTGCCGGCCCACCGGTGCGGGTTCCGCAACCCTGCTCGCCGGGCACAACGAGGACATATTCGCGGGGTTGCACCAGGGAAACGCCTGGGGCATCAGGCTGGGACACGCTTGACACGTGAGTGCGCTTTTCGCCCATCATGAACCGCCTATTTCAAGAAGGAGTTGGCCTCGCGCTCGTCGCCGAGCAGGGAGGTCCCACCATGTCCGGGGAATATGACAACGTCGTTGGGGATGCCAACGAACTTGTGCTCGAGCGTGTCGAGCATCGCAGACCAAGAGCCGCCCTCAAAGTCGGTGCGGCCGTAGCTGCCACCAGCGAAAAGCGTGTCGCCCGTGAACAGAAGCTTCTCCGCCTCGCAGTACAGGCACATGGACCCCTCGGTGTGACCGGGCGTATGGATGACGCGGAACGTATGGCTACCGAGCGCGACCTCGTCGCCTTCCTTGAGAGCACGATCGACCGTGCGACCGGCATTCAGGGCTTCGTCCATGGAGATAATGGAGGCAGGCGAGGCATAACCGCGGCGAATTTCCTCGTAGACACGCGGGGCATCAAGCTCGTAGGCCATGACGGGGGCGTTCGTGGCCTCAACCACACCGGGAAGCGCGCCCTTGTGGTCGTCATGGCGGTGCGTAAGCACGATACCGTCGACTGTCTTGCCGTTCAGGGCCTCAAGGATGCGCTCGGCACGATCGCCCGGGTCGATGACAAGACAGTGCGCCGTATCAGGGTCGCTCACAATCCAGCAATTCGTTTTGATAGGCCCTACAACAACGCAAGACACTTCCAACATGGTCTTGTCCTTCCCCCAGGCACGCCGCATTGCGCGCCACACATAATTATGTTCTGTATCAACATATCAGGCTGATGCAGTATCGCGGTATCCCCCTTGGCATAACACGAGGGGCCGCCACAAGGTCAACACCTAGCACATCACCAGGACGCCACGCGGATGCGTTATTTGCTATGGTGGAGCGCGGCATGTATATGTACGCTTGTTTCCCAACCACTGATTGGACGCATCGCATGAACATCTCCCGCGCCGGCTTCATCGCCCTTTGCGCAGCACTTCCGCTCGCACTCACCGGCTGCAACTCCACCCAGGAGACCGCTGACGGCAGCACCGACAAAGCAGGCGAGACGAACGCTTCCCCTGCCAAGATCAGCCTCGGCACCCTTCCCACCGAGGACATCCTGCCCATGTGGGCCGCTGAATCCGAAGGCCTGTTCGAGAAGGCCGGCATAGCCTGCGACATCCACACGTTCCAGTCGGCCACCGAGCTCATCGCCGCCGTGTCGAGCGGCGAGGTCGACGTCGCCATGACCGACCCCATGGTGACCGCCAGCCTCTTTGCCTCCGGCACCGATGTGCGTATCTGCTGGATCTGCCTGGGCACCGAGGCCAGCCAGGGCCGCTTCGGCATCATGACGGCCGACGAGGGCATCACCTCGCTCGCTGACCTTGCCGGCCGCGAAATCGGCGTGGGCTCCAACACCATCCTCGAATACGTCATGGACAAGCTCATGGCCCAGGCCGGTATCCCCGCCGACCAGGTGGTGAAGACCGAGCTGCAGAAGATTCCCGTGCGCTTCGAGGCCATGGCTTCCGGCCAGGTGCCCGCAGCCGCACTGCCTGCGTCTTTGCTTGCCCTCGGCGAGTCCAAGGGCTTCCGTTGCGTGGCCGATGACACCACGGGCGACAACATCTCCCAGTCGGTCATGATTGCGCGCGAGGCCTGGCTTGAGGCCGAAGGCGGCAAGGCGGCCCTCGAGGCGCTGCAGGGTGTGTGGGACGAGGCGGCCGGCCTTATCAACAAGACTCCCGAGAGCTACCGCGCGCTCCTCGTTGAGCAGGCATCCCTTGCCGAGGACATCGCCGACACCTACCCCATCAGCAGCTATCCCACGGCCCAGCTGCCCACGCAGCAGATGGTGGGCGACGTACTCGACTGGATGCTCGAGAAGGGCTACCTCGACGCGGCCCTCACCTACGACGCCGACAACGGCACGTTCTCCAAGAACTAGCCTTCGGCTGAGGGGCACAGACGCATCATGCTACTGGAACTGAGGGATGTCACCGTCGAATACCCGACCCCGGGCCGCGATGTCGATACGCTCAAGGCGCTCGACCACCTGTCGCTGAGCGTAGGCGCAGGTGAGGCCGTGTGCATCATCGGCCCTTCGGGCTGCGGCAAGTCCACGGCGCTACGCCTGGCATCGGGACTCGCAAGGCCTACGGGCGGCGAGGTGCTCGCCCATGGTGAGCGCATTACGGGCCCGCGCGACGACTGCGCCCTCATCCTGCAAGACTACGGCCTGCTGCCCTGGATGAGCGTGTACAAGAACGCCGAACTTGGCCTCAGCGTGCGCGGTGTAGAGAAACAAGAGCGACGTCACCGCACGCTCGAGGCTCTTGAGCGCGTCGGCCTCGCCGGCTTCGAGAAGGCCTGGCCCAGCGAGCTTTCGGGTGGCATGCAGCAGCGCCTGGCGCTTGCCCGCGCCGTCGCCATGCAGGCAGACCTCTTGCTTATGGACGAGCCCCTCTCGGCGCTCGACGCCCTTCTGCGCGAAGACATGCAGCTCATGCTCCTGCGTCTGTGGAACGAGGGCGGCTACGGGCAGCTGCTGGTGACGCACTCCATCGAGGAGGCAGTGCTGCTGGGCCAGCGCATCGTCGTGATGGCACCTCGACCCGGCCGCATCGTGGCCCAGGTGGAAAACCCCGGCATGGGAACGCCTGAATACCGCACGACGCAGGAGTTCTTTGCCAAGTGCAACGAGGTGCGCGAGGCCCTGGCGGGAGGCGCCCGATGAAACATTCTGTAAAAACCGCGCTGTGCTATGTGTTCGCCGTCGCATTCGTGCTGGCAGGCTGGGAAATCACCGCGCTCGCGCTCCACACGCCGGCACTGCCGGGTCCTATCGAGACCGTGAGCGTCTTCGCGCGATACGCGACCACCCTGTGGCCCGACTTCCTCACGAGCCTAGGACGCCTTGTCGTCTCGCTTGCCCTGGGATGCGTGCTCGGAGTGCCCGTGGGGCTCTTCCTGGGCCGCTCGCAAAAGGTCGGCGCGCTCTTCTCCCCCGTGCTCTACCTGCTCTATCCCCTGCCCAAAATTGTGCTGCTACCCATCCTGCTGGTGCTCTTTGGCCTGGGAGGCGCACCTAAGATCGCACTTGTCACCATCACGGTGTTTTTCCAGGTAGTCATGGTCATGCGCGACGCCGCCGCCGCGATTCCTGCAGCCACGCTGCTCTCGGTGCGCTCGCTGGGAGCGTCGCGGGCGCAGGTGTGGCGCTATGTGGTGCTGCCCGCCACGCTGCCCGAACTCTTCACCACGCTGCGCGTGTCGTGCGCCGTGGCTATCGCCGTGCTCTTCTTCTCCGAGTCCATCGCCGGCTCCACGGGCCTGGGATACTTCATCATGAACTCCTGGGCCATGGTGAACTACCCCCGAATGTTTGCCGGCATCATCGCGCTTGCGGCCCTGGGATGCGGTCTGTATATCCTCTTCGACGCATGTGAGCGCGCGGCAACACGCTGGCGTCGCGCGGGAAACGCAGGCTAAACAAGGTAAGACTGTTTGTGCGCTTGGCACCGAAAAGTCACGACCCTTCCCCGTCCTCCTCTGATGCGCTGCATGCGCAAGCGTCAGCTTTGCCAAATTTTTTTGCTCCCGAATGACCGAAAAGGCTCGTGGGTATCGTATTGGCAAAGCAAGGCTTCTATACTGCCGGCAAGGCAGTACGCAACAAGAGGAGGAATCATGGACGTCAAAGAGGCCCTCGATACCACCATGGATAAGGCGAAGGACGCTGCTGAAGAGATGGCCGACAAGGCCAAGGACATCGCTGAAGACGCGGCTGACAAGGCCAAGGACATGGCCGAAGTGATGGCAGTCGGCACCAAGGACGTCGCCGAAGGCATGGCAGGCGGAATGAAGGGCGCCGCCGAAGAAATTGCCGGTGGTGCAAAAGAGGCCATCGGTGCCGCCATGGACACCGTCATGCAGGCCAAGGACGTCCTCGACACCGACGGTAACGGCAAGCTGACCGCCCAGGAAGTACTCGGCGGTTTGGGTGCGCGCATCGATAAGACCGTTGTTGCAGCCGGCTCGTTTGCCGACGAAATCAAGCAGGCTTTTGATGCCGACGGCAACGGCAAGGTTGAGTCGGATGAGCTGGGTGCCGTGGCCAAGAGCGCGGCGGCCTTCATTGGCACCACGGCACGCGCGGCCGTCGCAGGCGTTCAAGGCGTCGTTTCCGGCGTGGCCGACAAGGCCAAAGAGATTGTCGACGAGGCCAAGGAGCGCGTGGAGGCCGCCAATGCGGAGGCAAGCGAAGCCGCAAAGAAAGCCGCCGAAAAGGTTTCCGACGAAATCGAAGATGTAAAGGCCGAGTTCGTCGACGACAAGAAGGACGAAGAGAAGTAGACATAGGCGCGTTAGTCGCCCCTACGAACGAACAAGGCCCCCATCCCGGCAGTTCACAGCGGGATGGGGGCCTTGTTGTATGCTTACGACGCTCATGAGAGAGCCTTTTGCATGGGCCACAGCAGCTCACGGCGCTCACAGTAGATCACAGGGGCCAAATGACACCCAGTGTCCAACCAAGCGGCGCTGAGGTGGACGCAGTGTTTAAAAAGCAACGTTCATCAGTGGCGCCTTCATGAGAGACGAGGCGCCGAACGTCTTGCACCCGTGCACGCGCCCTTACGCCTCAGGCTCGCGGACCTCGATCTGCGTGCCGGGGCCCACGGCCAAGCTTGCCTTCACGCGGTTGGAGCCTTCCACATACACAAGGCCCTGATCGATGAGGGCCTTGGCCTTATCGCGCGAGGGCGCAAATCCACGGCCAACCAGGTAGGCGTCAAGGCGTACGGTGCCGTCCTGGATGCGCTTGGCGGCAGCGGGCGTGAGGTCGGGGCGCTGCGAACCAGGCTCGGGAATGACGCGGCCGAAGTAGTCACGCTCGGCATGGCGGTTCTTCTGGCGCATCACCGCATGCTCGTTGGCGCGATCGGCCCTCGTGCCCGGCGCCTTCTTCTTTCCCGGCTTCTCCGGCCCCTTCACTTCTTTCAGCTTCATACGTCCTCCGAAATCGTTACCATCGGTGGAAGTGTAACGGACAGAGCGCCCGCCGCATACGTTCGCGCCCCACACCAAGGCAAAGAGCAGAAATAGCCCGTCAGGGAAGTGCGGCACAGCAACCACGTCGCCTGCTACAACACCCCGCGCCCTGCCAGCTCTGAAAGCCTCCATGCCAGTCGAATAGATGCCCACATGCGACGAATCGCTCGTCGAATGTCATTATTCATATGAATTAGAGCATTTATTTGTCTTTATTCATAGGAATAAAGACATTGCGGGCGGTTTGGAAGGCGAAGTCAAGGCTGAAAGACTACTCGGGAACGGAGAGGTTCGCAGGAATCGCAGCGTCGCCTCCCACTTGGCATAGAGGGTGAGGTTGGACTTCACGAGCAAGCTGAAATCGTAGGCCTTGGTGAGAGGCTTGTCGGTGTACCCTTCGGAGACATGCATGGTACATCCACGCACAACGCCGCCTCATCAGAACCCCCGTCTTGCCGCCGCCGAAACCTCCCCCATACACGAACCAGGCCCCATGCCTTCAACATTCGAAAGCATGGGGCCCTGGGTTTAAGCAAGTCTCACTCTGAACTAGAGCGTATGACTACTCAGTGAAATAGCCACTCAAACTCGAGTCGGTCAGGACCTGGGTGAGAATCCAACCAAAGGGACTCTCGGTGCTGGGACTGGTGATGACCTGGTAGTACTTGTCAAATTGCTCACCAGTCGAAAGTTTAAAGGTAAGCTTGAGGACATAGTCGAACGTGCCATCAGCGAACTCGGCAACGTTGGCAAACGTAGCCTCAAGCGGATAGTCCGCCGTGGGCCATGCCACAAAGCCCGTGCCGTCGCCGCTAGGCGTCATGTGCGAGGCCCAGGCAGAGGTCGCGTCGGGACAATCCACACCTGTCACGCCCGCGATCATGGAGGCGGCAGTCGAATAAGGCACGTACACCGTTCCGTCGGACGCCGCGGTCATATCGAGCGCGAACGGATTGTCCTTGTCCAACACGCCATCCTTCAAGAACTCGGCGAACTGGCTATTCGTAGCCGCCTGGGCAACGATGTTGCCGGCAAAGGCACCCCACTGCGTGGGATCGCACAGCAGGTCGGCCCAGCCATCCTGGTTGAAGGCGACCTTGGAATACTCGCCGTCGTCCAGGTTGGCCTGATAGAGCGCGCTCAGATAGAGCACACCGAGGTACTGGGCGGCTTTTTGCTTCTTGGCGGCCTCGTCCACGACAGCCGCACCCTCACCGGGGTCAGGGGCGGCCGGTGCCGAAACCAGCAGGTTGACGGCATCCCACACGTTCTGGGCCTGGTAGTTCACGTCTTCCTGAGTTGCAGTCGCATCGGCGCGCACGCCTTGCGCGACGGCAACCGCAGACTGCAGGTACGACCAGCTCTCAGCCGTATAGTCGGACTCAATCAGCGCGCCGGCATATGCAAGCGCGTTGTCGAGCGCGGCGAAGTCGACCGCTGCAGGAGCAGGCTCGGGAGCGGGTTCAGGAGCCGGTTCCGGCGCGGGCTCGGGAGCGGGTTCAGGGGATGGTTCCGGCGAGGGGGCCACCGCCCCTTCCAGTGCGTCGATGGCCTTCTGCACAAGGTCGGCCTGCGTGTTCACCACGGTCTGGCTTGCCGTGCCATCGGCGAGGACCGCGCGAGCGCTGGTAAGTGCGGCACTCAGG